>JAGMBH010000163.1 GCA_023129815.1 Dehalococcoidia bacterium | reverse complement strand
TAAGCTTGATTAAGTTTTTGCCAAATTTGTGATGGCGAAAAAAGCTCATTTCTTCTTCCATATCCCATTAGACATGGAGAGACAACTTCTACAAATGAAAACCCGTCGAAACAGAGAGCCTCTTTTAAAATTCCTTTTAAAATGAGGGGTTTGCTGATTGGGCAGCGAGCCACGTATTTAGCGTTTGCCCCGAGCATCAGCCTTACTAAATCGAGAGGCAGGCTCTTGTTTCCGGTAGTAGTGGTAGAAGTTATTGCCCCCAAGGGGGTGGTAGCTGCTACCTGACCTCCAGTCATCCCAAAGACAAAATTATTAAAGCAAATAGCCAAAATGGGAAGGTTCCTTCGGGCCCCGTGAATTGTTTGCCCTGCCCCGATGTCGAACAGGTCACCATCTCCACTTATAACTATTACATGTAAATCAGGCTGGGCTAGTTTCACTCCGGTAGCAAAAGGAATAGGATAGCCGTGAGTGGTATTTGCTGAATCGAAAGGAAGATGATTGGGAAGCCTAGCCGTGCAACCTATCCCTGAAGCTACCACTATTTTCTCCAGAGGCCAGTTCATTTCCTGGATACATTTTAGTAAACAGTTCCTTAAAGTCCCCAATCCACACCCGGGACAGAAAATAGTTTGGGGACTGAAGCTTCTTTCAGGAATTTTTCCTTTTTCTTCCCTCCACTCTGGTGGATCATAGATGGTAGGGGGAATGATGGGAGCGAGGTCTTGACAGTATTTTCCCCCCATTGTTTCCAAAAAATGTAAGATTCTTCTCGGATCGATGCTTTCGCCATCGGGTTGAGGAAGTGAAATTACTGGTGAAAAAGAAGATTCCCGAACAACATAAAATAACTGCCCTTGGTTCATCTCAGGAACTAGCACGCATTTGGTGACTTTGCTCCACCTCTTGACCTTCTCTTCCGGGAAGGGATAAAGAGTTCTAAGATTTAGCATCCCCACTTTCATTCCTTTTTTCCTGGCCTCTTTTACCGCCCACCTGGCTGAGCGAGCGGTATGACCATAAGCAACAATCATAATCTCAGCATCGTCAAGCAAGTGCTCTTCAACATCAGTTAATTCCTCAATTTTGGAAACAATTTTTCTTCTTTGATGTTTAATCATTCTTTCGTGAACTTCAGGAATGGTGGCACAAGGAACTCCTCTTTCATTATGGGTAAGCCCGCTGACTTTCAAAAATTCGCCATCGCCAAATCTTGGCATACTGGGGGCAGAGCCGTCTTCGGTGGGTCCGAAAGGAAGTTTTCCGGGAATATAAATGCGATCAAACACTTCTATTTCTTGTGGAATCTCTACGCCTTCTTCTAAATGGGTGTTGGAAGCTTCCAGCATCAAAATCACCGGGCTTCGAAACCTCTCAGCTAAATTAAAAGCTTTTATTGTATAGTGGTATATTTCTTGAACTGTTGAGGGATACAAAACAATATGTTCAGTTCCTCCATGAGGTCCCCACCTTACTCCTCTTACCAATGAGGAGCCGGTTCCAGTGGGACGACCGGTGCTGGGGGAAGTTCTCTGAACTACAGCAACCACCATCGGCAATTCATTAGTGAGAGCAAAAGCTGAGTTTTCTAACATCCTTTCAAAGCCCGGGTCAGAAGTAGCCGTCATTGCTTTGGCTCCAGCTAAAGAAGCTCCGCAAAGAGCAGCCATTGAAGCATCCTCGTTTTCCATCTGAATAAAAACCCCGCCAGCACTGGGCATTAACCTTTCCATCTCGTAAGATTGTTCACTGGCTGGAGTAATGGGATAGCCAGCAAAGAATCGGCAGCCAGCGTCTAAAGCCGCCCAGACACAAGCTATGTTACCGCTTATAAAATGCTTTCCAGGGTAAAGAGTTTTGACCTTTTTCCAACCGCCTCTGGCCTGAGAAACCTTCTTTATTTGCTGGAGTTGCTCCCAAAATTCATCGATCAAACATTCACCGTCTAATATTATTGCTTCTTCGGGACAAAAATATTTACACAGACCACAATTAGAGCATTGGCTGCTTAATTCAGGAATTCTAAGCCTAAATCCCTTGGCACCCATCTCTTGGGTTTCTTGGAATACCCCCTTTGGACATAGCTCAAGGCATAAATTACATCCTTTACACTTTCCTTGGTCGATCCTAATTTCTGGCATTTTACCTGTCACTCTTGCCCCCTTTGCTTATCCCTACTTCACAAATCTCCTCATGTCTCCGGACTTAAATGAGATAGGGACTATATCATTCATAGTGAGTATTCCCGGCGGAGAGTTTATAACCACTGGTATGAGGTTTACCACCATGGCCACAGTGCCATCATCTCCATGCCAGCAGGGACTAACTTTTGCCTCTATTTCCGGGGTTCCCTCGATCCTAACTTCATCAAATGAAGGGGTTGCCCCTAAGAAAGCGGTGAAGAAAAGATGAATCCTCTCCTCTCCATTTACTATTCCATAGGCCTCTTGTTTTGTGCCTTTTACCTGCCCCCTTTTGGCAGTGTAGAACTGGGAGGAGACTTCCTCTTCGGCTATCACCGGCTCCACCTCTTCCACCCTTACCACGTCCAATTCCCAGTCCAAAGCGTCTGCTATAAGGCAGATTGATTCCTCAAGTCCTACATGTCCCGTTATCTTGCCTTCTTTTAGCGCTTTCTTAAACTCTTCGGGTTTCATGGAGACTCCTATTTTCTTCTGAAAGGGTTTTCTTCGCGGGCTAGCATCCATCCGCCTTATAACCTCTATCCTCTTTACTTCGGTGCAGGCTGCCGAGAGTATGGTTGGTCTGACATCCATCAGGAAGCCGGGGTTAATGCCAGTGCCAAGCACGGTTACCTTGTTCTTCCTGGCTAGCTCATCATATTTTTTGGTTAATTTCTTATCCCTAAAATAAGGGAAGGCAAGTTGCTCGCAGGTTGATATTACATTTACTCCGCTTTTGATAGCCGGTTCAATCTGGGGGAGGATATCCTTAAGGAATGGTGTGGTTGTGTAGACCGCTATATCGGGCTTCGTTTCTTCAAATAATTTTTTCGGTTCATCGGAAACCTTTATTCCCAGCTTCCTTCCTGCCCCTATTACCTCACCAAGGTCTTTCCCAACAATCTCAGGTAGGATATCAATTGCTCCAACATATCCTATTCCCGTTCTTTCATTTAGGATATGTCTTGCTATTCTTGACCCGAGGGGACCTAATCCTACATGAACTACTTTAATTTCCTCTCGCATTTTACTCCTCTACCTTTTTGGTAATTTTCTCTGCCATATTACACTCACCTTGCAAGATTGTTATTGTAAATCCCACAACACGTTCAGTCAAGAAAAGGGTCAAGGCCATACAGGGTTATTACTCAGTTAGGTGTCTATGGTTTTGATGAGGAAACAAAAAGGCTTAAATTAATCGCATTACACCTCGGGGTAAGTTTGGAGGAGGTAAAGGAGAATAGTCAATTTGAGATTATCATACCTGACAAAATTGGAACAAGTTATGTGCCTACTGAGGAAGGCCTGAGGATATTATGCCAGGAAATAGCCCCAGCGGGAATGGTGTTAGGGAAGTAAGAATTTCTTTGCTCCGGCGGAGGGGGCGGGATTCGAACCCACGTTCGCTTAGAAGCGAAAACGGTTTTCAAGACCGCCACCATAAACCACTCGGTCACCCCTCCAGGATATAGAGTATAAGAAACAAAGTTGCTAGCAGTCAAATCACTCCAGAAGAGACCGTTTAGCAACCTACCCCTTTCGTCATTCTGAACAAAGTGAAGAACCTGGCGAAGAATCTCTCATAGACTCTTCGCGGAGCCTGTCCTGAGTGCTATGAGATTGCTTCGCTTCGCTCGCAATGACAGAGAGAGGCGAAGGAGTCAGAATGACAGGAAGCGAAGGGCTCAGAGTGACAATTTACATTAATAAACATCCTCTTCAGAATAGCTATTTTGGCTATTACGAGTTTCTCTAATTTGTGTTAAGATTCTCTATGCCCATGCCTCTACGCGTGTTGCGTATTATTGACGCTAACCTTAACCGAGCATCTGAAGGCTTGCGTCTTCTCGAAGATGTTGCTCGCTTCATCCTTAATGATGCTAGGCTAAGCCAGCAATTAAAAGCTATGCGCCATAGCTTGGTTGAGGAAACTAAATCACTAGGCCTAGAGCTTTTATCTCAAAGGGACTCGGAACACGATGTTGGTGTAACCCTCACCCAGCCCTTTCTCTTTGGGGGAAAGGGTTTGGCTAAGGCTCATCAGGACTTGCCTAGTATAATTACGGCCAATGCCAAAAGGGTGGCGGAGTCGCTGCGGGTGATAGAGGAGCTGGCTAAATTACCGGAGACGAGTCCCATGTTGAATTCAGCCAAGTTTGAGCAACTACGATTCAGCCTCTATACTTTGGAGCAGCAACTGACTTCTAGAATATTACGCCAGGATAAGGTAAAACAGCTAGCTGGGCTTTATGTTGTCCTGGATAGGCAAGCCTTAGCTGGCAGAAATGAACTAGAAATTGCTGAGCAGGTTATCCAAGGCGGTGCTAAGGTTATCCAGCTTCGCGATAAGCAAAGTAGCAAAGCAGAATTGCTGCCTATAGCCCAAAAACTTAAAGCCCTCTGCGATAAATCTGGTATTCTATTCATAATAAACGATTATCTTGATTTGGTCCTAGCTGTTGGTGCTGATGGACTTCACATTGGACAAGAAGATTTACCTCTACCTATCATTAGACTTGCCCTTCCCATAGATAAAATAGTTGGCTGTTCTGTCACCAAGGTATCTCAGGCGATAAAGGCGCAAAATGAAGGAGCAGATTATATCGCGGTAGGCTCTATATTTCCTACGCCAACAAAGAAGAATGCTACTGTAGTGGGGGTAAATAGGCTGAAACAAATCAGACAAGCAGTATCTTCCTCTTTGGTGGCTATTGGTGGTATCAATGAGGGTAACATTGATGAAGTTATGGCTGCCGGGGCTGATTCTGTAGCTGTAATCAGCGCTGTCTTAGGTAAGGAAGATGTTAAAGGAGTAGTGCAGCGACTGATGGCGAAAATGGGGATGAGCAGAAAGGAGGAGCATTTAGCAGGCAGCTGATAGCTGGAATATAAGATGTCAAAGTCGCTAGAAGATTTGGAAGCTATCGCTAGGTATATCCGCTCTTACTTCATAGCTGAGGATGAAGCACGGGAGAAGGCTTTGCGTGGTTGCCGCCAAGTAGTCCAGCATAGCGCCCGGGCTATACGCGCTTTACATTGCCAGGAACAAGATGAGGCTAAGCAGCTCCTCGATTCAGCTTACGAGTTA
>JAGMBH010000162.1 GCA_023129815.1 Dehalococcoidia bacterium | reverse complement strand
GAAGGCTGGGTAGAACTGGAGAGTGAGCCAGGGGGCGTGGCTGAACTGGGCACTATGACTGCAGCAGTAAGCCACTTCACCCCGTTTGCCATACTGGCGAAGCTTGCTCCACCAGCTCCTCCTCCAGTTCCAGCTCCTCCACCCACTCTACCAGCGGCTCATTTTGTGGCCAGTGGCTTAACCATTGAGCCAAGCGTGAGAGGGATATGGGAGCCCATCACCTTCGTGACAAGGACAGGGGAAAGCGTTACCATCACCGCCAATGTGGCTAATGATGGTGGGCAGGAAGGCACTTATATTGTTGAGCTGAAGATAAACAGGGAAACAGTAGATGCCAAGGAAGTGACACTGGGTGCGGGACAAAGCCAACGGGTAAGCTTCACCTTATCTGGGATGGATTATGGGCGGTATGAGGTAGAAGTCGCCGGGTTGAGCGGCGAGTTTACAGCGTCACGAATCATCAACTGGTGGCTTATCATTGGCATAATAGCCGCTATTGGCTTAATTACCTGGGGAGTGATTCGGGGCAGGAGAAGAGTGTATAGTTAATAAAATAGAGGCCGCCCCATCTCGCCTCCGGCATTTTCCGCTGCCGAAATCCCCAATAACAATAATTGTAGGGGCGAGGCTAAAGCCTCACCCTGTGGGTCTAAAGACCCACAGCTACATTATCAAGCCCAGCATAATCAATTGTAGTCTCGGGCTTCAGCCCCCAAACCGGTGAGTGAGATCCTTCGCTACGCTCAGAGGGGTAGTAAGAGTTTATGTCAATAGCCCCTGGCAGACATCAAAAATAGACTTTTCCAAGGCCCTATTATATACTTTGGCTAATACTAGAGGCTGTTTAAAAATGTAGTTGCCCAATAAATTGGGCGATTGTGCCTGATGAATCAGGCAACTACAAAAATTGGGGTGGAATGCTTCTGGGATGACGGAAATTCAACAGGGAATCAAAATTAAACAGCCTGAATAAATAGCTAAGGAGGTGCGGGAATGAGATCGAGCCTTATCGGGAAGATTGAAAAAGCCAAAAGATATGCCCAAGAGCCAGACCGTGTTACCTTATCAGGTCTCACAGCTGACTTCCGTGGAGATAATAATAACTATAAGTTAAGCTACGCCGATGGAAAGTGGCAATGTAACTGCCATTTCTTCTCTCAATGGGAGACATGTAGCCATACCATGGCGTTACAGCAAATGTTAGCCAATATGCTGCCCAAGGAGGCTCTTACCTCCCCTATAGTAACTCAACCTTAGAAATTGGAATGGCTAGCGGCATATAGGGAAGTGCAAAAACTTATGTCAACCATCTCGCCTCAAATTTTAATGAAAGTAGCACCATAGGATAGCAAAGCCAGCTATTGTGGCTAGCCAGTCTCCTAAGCCATCTCCAAACCGAAAATCATGCCAGCAGAAACCTATGTGCCTGTGCGGTGGATTATCTGGATTCGGGATTCAGATGGTCAAGTGATAGGTCTTGATAGCCAGAAGTGGGAGGAGGGCATGGCTATTTCTTCTTAGAGAAGGTAGCCTAGAAATTAACAGTGCTATAGTATGAAATACAAGTGAGTATAAATTCATGATGGAACTACAAACCAATCTAATCTATTATGGCGATAACCTAGAGGTCTTAGCTAAGTCCCCAGAGAAATAGTTCACCTTATCTACGCTGACCCGCCTTTCTTCAGCAACAAAACATCAAAATGATGTGGGTTGCTGATAATCTAGGAGTGGTCTAGGTAGAACTCGTTGCGAGAATAATCTATTACTATGCGAAAGTAATGCAATATGTCTCTTCCTAGGACTGACGGAAGCTGAAGTGCGTCTTTCAACTTGCTCGGAGATCCTGGTGGTATCTTTGCTATACGCAGGTCAAAATTGTAACCCTCTATATTCTCATCCTCATGGACGAAAATAACTCTGGCGGGCTCCAAAAAATATTTCCCAGGGCCGCCTACTCCTCGTACTATTGTTTCGCCCTTAAGTTGGAAGTATTTGCGCATTCCTAATACTCTTATTGCATCCCGGAGGTGTAAGGACGTAATATCGGCACCCGAATCTGCTAAAAGGGGGAGGCAATAACTGACTCTTAACCTTGGAATACGAATAGTTGCAACGATTATAGGTATGGCCATTGGGGAAACTGCAATTTGGGATTCGCCTCGTAGGTTTTGGGGATCAACTAGAACACCCCGAATCATTGGTTTTATAATATCATAAAGCTTTCGGGGTCTGCCAGATAATAAACCAGAATATCCCTTGATCGGCTCTCGCCTAACCGTTCTAGTAATCGCTTAGGATCATCTTCGGAGATCATAACCTTACCCCTATGCAGTCCTATCCAATGATTTCGGTGGCTCTTCATCAACTCCGCATAATGATCCCGAAGATAGATAACATCCCTCTTATATTCCTCAGAGCAACTCCTTAATTTTGCTTTGCCCTCTGCAGATCTAACTATTTTTGTTGCTTCTATTTTTGTTGCCATCCCATCACCTCCCTTCTTCTAAACAAGCATCGTAATAACAGTTGTTTAAAAAGATAATGCGGAGTTCTGTGTGCTGCCCTGTTTTTACCTCCATCCCAGGCAGAGATGGAGAACTCCTTTCTCTTTCCTCCTTTCTTATATTTTGCCAATAGCTGAATATTTTGTCAACAGGTATTAAGGTCCTGTCTACGTAATATTTTGCACTTCCCTAGTATAATCTAAAGCCTCTGCCACGACAAACAGAGAACCAGTAACACAAACAAGGTCTTTCCTGTCAGCGATAGACAAAGTTTGGGAAAGAGCTTGGGATACAGCATCACTAATGGTTGAGGTAATGCCCCACTTGCTAAACTCAGCAGCTATAAGTGGAGGGGAGGCGGCACGAGAATGCGAAGAACGTGTGACGATGACTTGGGGGGAGAGACCAATTAATTCTTTCACTATCCCCGGTATGTCTTTATCACAAGATATCCCAATGATGAGGAAAGGTTTGTCATAATTAAAATATGCCTTAATGTTCTCCACCAGCCTCTTCATTGAACCCACATTGTGAGCACCGTCAACTAACACTATCGGTTGATGACTTAAAATCTGGAATCGCCCCGGCCACTCAACCTGGGCCAGCCCTTGGGCAATATCGGCAGCAGCAATGTTAAAGCCGGAGGATGCTAATATCTCCAGGGTAGCTACAGCAGTGGCAGCATTCTCAACCTGGTAATCACCTAAGAGTGGAATAGTAAGGTGATGAGTACCCATTTTTCCTTGAACTACAAACGCTTGCTGGTGGAAGTCGCCAGCTATCCTGCGCCAGGTAACGTCTTTGCCTACCTGAACTAAATTTGCCCCTCGCTGGCGGCAAACGTCACTAATTACCTGAGACACTTCTTTTAGCTGAGCAGAACTCACCACAAAGCGGGCAGGTTTAATAATGCCGGCTTTCTCATAAGCTATCTTTTCCAGGCTATCACCCAAAACCTGAGTGTGCTCCAGGCTAATAGGAGTGATGACACATACCTCGGGCTCTGTCACATTGGTAGCGTCGAGCCTGCCACCTAAGCCTACTTCTAATACTTGAAAATCTGCTTGCTTCTGCCTGAAATAGGCAAACGCCAACGCAGTCAATACTTCGAAGAAAGTCAGTTGCCTATAAAGAGGGTCGTGGTTC
>JAGMBH010000161.1 GCA_023129815.1 Dehalococcoidia bacterium | reverse complement strand
TGTCTTTTCTTAGCGGCTGGTGATTTTCTCAAAGTGGCTGCCAGTATAGATTCGCTAATGGTTAGTCGGCGGGCTAATTTTTGCACATAGTGAGCTTGCCGTACGGGGTCTTTTATTTCATAAACTAAGGGCAGCAATTTCTGTATCGCTAGAGACTTATCCTTAGCTTTATTGAAATCAATCTTACTTATTATAGTCTCAAAGGCAAAATCCAGCATAGGTAGGGCTTGTTCCACCAGGTTTTGCCAAAGGTCGGGACTCTCATCTATCACTTTATCGGGGTCTTTGCCCTGAGGCAAAGGAATAACTTTTATCTCAGCATTAAGAATATTTTCGTATTTTACTAATCCAGACCAGGTAGGGATTGGCGTTACCTTTTTTTCCAGGGAGTCAACTAATACCTCGGCACTTCGCAAAGTAGCTTCCTCCCCAGCAGCATCGGCATCAAGAGATAGAGCTATATTTTTGCTTGACCTCTTAACAATGGCTACTTGTTTTTCAGTCACGGAGGTTCCCATTGAGGCAACTACATTTTGCCAGCCATGTTGATGGGCTCTAAGGACATCCATATAACCCTCGACGATTATTACCAAGTTTTTTTGTCTAGCAGCGAGCTTAGCCTGGTCAATGCCGTAAAGGTTGCCGCTCTTATCAAAAATTGGTGTCTGAGGCGAGTTAATGTATTTAGGTAAAGATTCATCTAATACCCTTGCTCCAAAGCCAGTGACCCGGCCTTGAATATCACATATGGGGAACATCAATCGGTTGCGAAACCTATCATAATTACCTCCCCCCTCCTTCTCTATTATCAAGCCAGCTTCAAATAGTTCCCTTTCTTCATATCCTTTGCTCATTAAGAATTTCTTTAGTGCTTCCCAACTATCAGGGCTAAAACCTAATCGGAATTTCTCCATAGTTTCGGGTGTGATCTTTCTTTTGCTGAGATAAGCTCTAGCTGGCTCACCGGCTTTAGTATTGAAAAGTAAGTGGCGGTAGTATTCGGCTGCTGCCTCATTAATCTGGAATAATCTCTCCCTCTTTTCATCTTCAGCGCTTCTTGATATCGCGGGTGAAATTAGAGTTATACCTGCTCTTTGAGCTAAGAGGCGGAGAGATTGACCAAAATCAATTCCTTCTTTCTTCATGACGAAGGAGAAGACATCGCCTCCGGTGCCACAGGCGCCAAAGCAGTGCCAGGTCTGTTGTTCTGGGAAGACAAAAAAGGAGGGGTGTTTCTCGCTATGAAAGGGACATAAAGCCTTAAAATTACGCCCTGCTTTCTGCAGAGAGACATATTCGGAGACAACCTCTACGATATCTATTCTTTGCTTTACTTCAGTGATTGTGCTCATTTAGTTTAAATTCTAAATCCTAATATCTAAACCCTAAACAAATTCAAATTTCTAAATCCAAAACCTCGTGTTTTGGGTTTTGATATTGTTTGGCATTTCGTATTTAGTGCTTAGGATTTTCTCTTTATTGTATTCCTCCTTTATGTATTAGTCATTGGGATATCTCCTCGGTTAATCGTAGCGCATATTGGTCAGTCATTCCAGCAATGTAATCGGCAACTTTGCGTTCCCCGGTATCGTCCAGGGAGGCAAATTCTGGGGGTAATTTATCTTCATGTTTCAGGAAATAGGAGTAGAGGAGGTGCAGTGTTTTTCTTGCCTTGGCTGCTTCTTTGGTGGCTAAGCTGGGATTATATACTTTATCAAATAGAAACTGGCGGAGGCTAGTAGTTGCCCTGATAACTTCCGGGCTCATAGAGATAATTGGTTTTGCCCAAGAGCAGTTCACAACATCGCAGACCAGGGTATTAATTCGTTGGGAATGTGTATGGCCTAGGATTTTCACTGCTTGCTCAGGCAAGTCGTTTTCGCTAATGATGCCAGCCCTTATAGCGTCACCAATATCGTGGTTAACATAAGCAATTATATCTGCTAATTTGCATACTTGACCTTCTAGGGTGCTCATATCTTCCCATTCTTCTCCTAAGATATCTGCTTCCCCTTTGGAATGTTTAAGGATGCCGTCTCGCACTTCCCAGGTAAGATTAAGTCCCTGCCCATCTTTCTCCAGTAGGTCAACTACTCGCAAGCTTTG
>JAGMBH010000160.1 GCA_023129815.1 Dehalococcoidia bacterium | reverse complement strand
TATGACCAAAAGGGGTATGCCCCAAGTCATGTCCTAAGGCGATAGCTTCGCTTAAATCCTCGTTAAGATTCAAGGCTCGTGATATAGTTCTGGCAATTTGGGAGACCTCCAGGGTATGAGTAAGCCTGGTGACATAATGGTCACCTAAAGGGGCAATAAAGACCTGTGTCTTATGCTTGAGGCGGCGAAAAGCTTTGGAGTGGATGATACGGTCGCGATCGCGCTGAAAGCAAGTTCTTATAGGACATGGCTCCTCCCATCTCAGCCTGCCCCGGCTGAATTTGCTCTTAACGGCATAAGGGGAAAGGCTTTCCTCGCGCTCCTCCATTTGCTGCCGTATGCCCAATTCGTGAACCATCAAAGCCTTAGTTTTGCTTCTACGCCTCCCTTTGCCGTGATGGTTGAATTGTATCACGTGGGGTGGGGTCAAACAAATGCTTACACTGAGCGATATGAGACTCTTCGGTCGCTGTCCCTTCGCTTTGCTCAGGGCTTCGGCTAATCCCTCAGAATGACAAGGAATGAAGGACTCAGAATGACAGGTAATAGTTGTTTCTAAACAATTCCAAATCGTAGTAGTTGAAAAGGAGCCAATTTTGGCTTAATCAGCTAAAATAGTTGACTTAAGTTTATTTATTCAGTAGGATTTATAGGGGTAAAATAAAAGCTTGGCTAAAGGGGGTGTTACCATGATAGAGATGGAAATTAATCAACTCCGGGCCACGGCAATGAGGAATCAGTGCGTGGTCATTTTGAAGGAGAAAGTGGCTAACCGGTATTTGCCTATCTGGATTGGTCCTGACGTGGCAGATGCTATTGCGGTAAAACTGGCGAATATCGAGCTGTCCCGCCCCCTGACACACGATTTGTTACAATCTGTCATTAGTGCTTTAGGAGCTTCGGTTAATTTTATTGTGGTTAATGAGCTTAAAAACGATACCTTTTATGCCAAGCTTTTTCTTAGCGTTGATGGCACGGAGGTCGAGATTGATTCTCGGCCTAGCGATGCTTTAGCTTTAGCGGTAAGAACCGGGGCGCCGATATATGCTGAAGAATCGGTACTGGATAAAGCTGGCATTACACTTGAAGAGGAAACAGGTAAGCCTATTTCTAAAGGCAAGGTCAGCGAGGAGGAACTGAAGGGGTTGTCGGCGTATAAAGACTTCATAAGTACACTTGATCTAGAAGATTTTAAGAAGCGCAGATCTTGAAGATTCATGGGTTAGCTTCGTCTTGGCATTGGCAATAGCTTTCTAAATATTACTGTACTTCATTTTGAATTGGCATCTGGGTTTCTTTTAAGCAGCTAGATTTTAGCTATGGGTTTCACTGCTCGTATAGGGAGCATTGGTCTAGCTAGCGATTGTGATTGGCAGGATTGCATTTCGATTTAGGCGTATTGAGAGTTGCAGGCATATTGGCGCTATTAATCGTTCCATATCATAAACGAACTCACCGCCCCACTCTGGACAAGATATGCCATTTTTAAAGTTGGGGAGGCAAAAGTTAATGCCTTATAAAAAGGCAGGCGAGCCCTATAAAGAGGGTGTTTAAAGATGTAGTGCGAGGCTTTAGCCTCGTGCACGACCCTAAAGGGTCGCACTACGAAAATCCAGATGGGCAAAATTAAACAGCCTATGTAAATCGAGAGGCCGGACTTTATGAGTGTTGGGGAAACTAAGTAACAGGTTGCAAAAAAGGATTAACAGGCTTCGTTTTGTTAACAGCCCTGGTTACAATATTTCTAATCTGACTCTAGTATCAGCCCTGGCTGCCTTTACTCGGAGTAAAGTGCGTATCGCTTCGGCTACCCGACCTTGTCTACCGATAACCCTGCCTTTATCCTCCGGAGCGACTTCCAATTTGATCAATAAGCCCATATCGCTATTTTCTTCAGTAATGTTTACCTTGTCTGGCTCTGCCACGATGGATTTAACAATGTATTCTACTAACTCCTTCATTTTGTCTCCTTAACAGCTAATTTTGGTTTGAGGTTTGCTGTTGCTTAAATTTATCCATAATGCCTAATTTGCGCAATAAGCTATAAACAGTATCTGTGGGCTGAGCCCCACAGTTAAGCCATTTTAATGCTTTTTCCTCGTTAATATCAACAGTAGCAGGGTCGGTTAAAGGATTGTAATGTCCGATGGTCTCGATAAATTTGCCATCACGAGGTGACCGGCTATTAGCTACTACCACTCGGTAGATTGGCTTATGTTTCCTTCCTACCCGGCGTAATCTGATTTTAACCACTTAACTATTATCCCTTAAGCAATTGTAATTGTCAATGGTTTTGTGTTTTGTGGCTTTAAGGTTTGCCATTGGGGAAGAATGCTTTATAATTTGACTAAGATTATGAAAGTAAACAAATTGCATGGGTGGGATATGAACTTTGCTCAAGCTAAGGAGATACAATTGAGCTTGGCAAGAAAAGTAGTGACTAAGAACCAGGGCATTAATCCACATCTTGTTGCCGGCGTTGATATATCTTCTCCCAACTCTCAAGGCATAGCTCGAGGAGCAGTGGTGGTCATTAGCTATCCTGAGTTTAGTGTAGTGGAAATTAAAACTGCTGAAAGCAAGATTACTTTCCCCTACATACCAGGCCTATTATCCTTCCGGGAGTGCCCTTTAATACTGGCTGCTTGTGAAAAGCTATGTAATACCCCTGACTTTGTTCTAGTTGATGGTCAAGGGATAGCTCATCCCAGGCGGTTAGGGCTTGCCTCACATTTGGGACTTTTTCTCGATGTGCCCACCATAGGTTGTGCTAAATCTATTCTTTGTGGCGGGCATGAGCCTGTAGGGGCGAAAGTTGGTTCCCATGCTGAGCTGGTTGATAACGGCGAGATTATTGGAGCAGCATTAAGAACTAAAATTGGAACGAAACCGATATACGTCTCTGTGGGTCACAAGATTGACCTTGCCTCGGCTCTATGCTGGGTGATGAAGTGTTGTCGTAGCTATCGTCTTCCTGAGCCTACTCGTTTAGCTCACCTCGCTGCTGGTGGCA
>JAGMBH010000016.1 GCA_023129815.1 Dehalococcoidia bacterium | reverse complement strand
GAAATTGCTGGCATCAGGGAATTGATACCTACCTACCGTTCTATTTTAATAAATTACGAGCCATCTATTATTAGTTTCGCAACTTTACAAGACAAGTTAAAGGCTCTGGAGAATAGGCTGGATTTCTCATCTTTGCCTTCACCCAGAGAGGTGGAGGTTCCCATTGTTTATGGTTATGGCGAGCCATATAAGTCAGATATAGAGTTCGTGGCACAATACAATGGGCTTGGTTCAGTGCAAGAAGTGATAGAGATCTTTACCAGTGGAGACTACCTGGTCTACATGCTCGGATTTTTACCCGGGTTTGCTTACTTTGGTGGGATGTCAGAGAAGATAGCTACGCCACGGCTGGATAAGCCACGAATTAGTGTCCCAGCTGGCTCTGTAGGCATGGGCGGCAAACAGAGTGGCATTCTTCCACTTGACAGCCCTAGTGGCTGGAGATATATCGGCCGTACCCCACTTAAATTGTTTGACCCATCCTGGCAGCCACCAACGCTACTCAGAGCAGGGGACAAGGTGCGCTTCGTCCCGATTAGCCCCGAGCAATATGAACATATTTCGCCAAAGGTAAAGGAGGGCACATTCAAGGTAAAAGTTACATCGAAATCTTGAGGTAATGGAGTCAATCAGGGAAGTATTCGAGGTGCTTTGGCCTGGGCCGCTTGCTACTATACAGGATCTAGGGCGATTTGGCTATCAGCAATATGGCGTGCCAGTCTCTGGCGCTATGGATGGGTTGGCACTGCGTATAGCTAACCGTTTGTTAGACAATGATGAATGTGCTGCAGGCTTAGAATGCACTCTTTTGGGACCAAAGTTGAAGTTTTTAAACGATACCCCGATAGCCATTACTGGCGGCGACCTGGCCCCTTTACTCAACAACCATCCCCTTCCCATGTGGGAAGTCGTGCAAGTACAAAAAGGAGATATACTTTCCTGGCGCGGTATGCGTAACGGCTGCCGTGCTTATCTTTCAGTAGCCGGTGGTATAGATATCCCTGTGGTGTTAGGCAGCAAGTCGACTTATTTACGTTCTAGAATTGGCGGGCTGGAGGGTCGTGCCCTCAGAACTGGTGATGTGTTAAAAAGCGTTCCTGGTAGTAGTGAAAAGCTGGAGCATCTTATTGGCAGAAAGGTTCCCAAAGAACTGATCCCGGAATACAAAAGTTTTGAGGAAATCAGGGTAATACTTGGCCCCCAGGCCGATCACTTCCCTGAAGAGAGCATCGCTACCTTCCTTAATAGTGAGTATGCTATTACACCTGAATCAGATAGAATGGGATATAGATTGGAAGGTCCAGAGATAAAGCATAAAGGTAAGGCAGATATTATAAGTGATGGTATTCCTTTGGGTGCTGTTCAGGTACCAGGAAATTGTAAACCGATCGTACTGATGGTTGACAGGCAGACGACTGGTGGATACACCAAAATAGCTACCGTAATCACACCTGACATCTCCAAGCTTGGGCAGATGAAGCCAGGTGATAAAATTCGATTCCGTGAAGTGAGTCTAGCACAGGGACATCAGTTACTGAACGCCTTTCAAAAGATGATTGACCAGATAAAGTTCAAGTGATGGAACCTGGTTAAGTAAAGCGACGTTACCGCATACTACCCCTGATGAAGAGTTATGTGGTATTTTACGGTCTCTTTGTATTGATTTAACATGTTGCCCATGATATGATGTGACGCTTTAATGAATTTTTAAATGTTTAAAAATGGCCACAGAGAAGGGAAAGGCAGTAGAATTAGCCATTGAGCAGATTGAAAGGCAATTTGGCAGAGGCTCAATTATGAGGTTGGGTGAAGCCTCAGCCAGGGTGCCAACAGAGGTTATTCCTACCGGGTCATTGAGTTTAGATTTAGCTTTAGGCATAGGTGGCATACCTAGAGGCAGAGTTACCGAAATCTTTGGCTCGGAGGCCTCAGGCAAAACTACGCTCGGCCAGCATATAATCGCTGAAGCGCAGCGGGCTGGCGGCATTGCGGCTTATATAGATGTTGAGCACGCCCTCGATCCAGCATACGCTGCTAACTGTGGCGTGCAAGTTGATGACATGCTTATCTCCCAGCCCGATACCGGTGAGCAAGCTTTGGAGATTACTGAGACTCTGGTAAGAAGCGGCGCTGTAGATGTGATAGTCATCGATAGCGTAGCCGCCTTAGTGCCCAGAGCGGAGATAGAAGGCGAGATGGGCGATGCCCACGTTGGCTTGCAGGCTCGGCTGATGTCCCAGGCGTTAAGAAAATTGACCGCCGCTATCAGCAGGTCTAGAACAGCAGTAATCTTTATTAATCAGTTACGGGAGAAAGTGGGCATCGTTTTTGGCAACCCCGAGGTAACCCCAGGGGGAAGAGCACTCAAATTCTATAGCTCCGTGAGGATAGATTTAAGGCGAGGTGATACCATTAAACAGGGCTCGGAAATAATAGGCGCCAAGGTAAGAGCCAGAGTGGTCAAGAATAAGGTAGCACCTCCTTTTCGCAGAGCCGAATTCGACATAATGTTTAATCAGGGCATAAGCAAAGAAGGGGATTTGATTGACCTTGGAGCGGCAGCAGG
>JAGMBH010000159.1 GCA_023129815.1 Dehalococcoidia bacterium | reverse complement strand
CAAGCAAATGGGGGCTGAATTAAAAAGCGATGACAATTTGATTTCTTTGAGCCCCTTGATCAATCCTTTAGCTCCTATTAGCTTTCGCATACCTGGCGACATCAGCGCAGCGGCTTATTTCTTAGTCGCCGGAGCCATTCATCCCAATGCCAGGATAGTGCTAAAGGATTGTGGAATTAACCCTACCCGAACAGGGATCATTGATGTTCTCCTTGCTATGGGGGCTAGGCTCAAGATGGAAAACGAACGGGTGGAAGCTGGTGAGCCATTGGCTGATATTATGATTGAATCTAGTGAGCTAAAGGGGGTTGAGATTGGTGGGGATATTATTCCTTGCCTCATAGACGAGATTCCCGTTCTGGCGGTAGCTGGCTGTGCGGCTAGAGGTAAAACTGTCATCAGGGGTGCTGGTGAATTGCGAGTGAAGGAGTCGGATAGGATTGCTACCGTATCAAGGGAACTTTCCCGTTTGGGGGCTAAAATTGAGCCATTGCCCGATGGTATGGTTATCTATGGAGGGAAGCCTTTCTTAGGCACAGAGGTTGATAGTCACCTAGACCATCGGTTGGCGATGAGCTTGGCTATAGCTGGTTTGATAGCTAAGGAGGGAACAACTATTAACCATGCCCAAGTGGTGCAGGTCTCCTATCCTGCCTTTTGGCAGGATTTGCAGAATCTTGCTGATTAAGGTTAGCTGGGAATGAAATGAAGCAATCTCATAGTCTTAGCTCCTTCGCTTCACTCAGGACTGCGCCTTTGCTCATTGTCCTTACTGGACCCTCGGGAGTAGGCAAGGATGCTGTGCTTACCAGAATGAGGAAGCTGAGGCATCCTTTCCACTATGTTGTTACTGCCACAACACGCCCCCAGCGTGAAGGGGAGAAAAACGGAGTAGATTATTACTTTTTATCGCAGGAAGAGTTTCAGCAAATGCTAGATAAAGGTCAACTTTTAGAATGGGCTAAGGTTTATGGCAATTACTATGGTGTGCCCAGGGATGAGATAAGCAAAGCTTTATCTAAAGGGGCAGACGTGATAGTTAAGGTGGATGTCCAGGGAGCGGCCACTATCAAGAAAATCCTGCCTCAAGCGGTATTTATTTTTCTCACGCCCCCTTCTATGGAGGAATTGGAACTACGGCTGAAGCAACGCCGCAGTGAATCTCCAATAGATTTGGCTTTAAGGTTGGAGAAGGCTAAAGATGAGATAAAAAGCCTGCCGCTCTTCGATTATGTCATAACAAGCCACCAAGACAGGATTGATGACATTATATTCCAGATTGATGCCATCGTCACCGCGGAAAAATGCCGAGTGAAGCCAAGGATTGTGGAGCTATGATTTGATAGCTTAATTTGCCAGGGTAGACTTCCCTTACAAGGCTTTAGGCGATGTAGGGGACGAAGCATGTAGTCTTTGGGAGGAAAATTAGAAAGCTTTCTGCCAGAACTTCGTCAGGTAGTAATGGATTTTATTGAGTTCCAAATACAAAAAAGGGAGTTTACTCTTAGCCGGGTTGGCGCCCTAGAAGATTATAGAACCGAATTCACCTCCCTTAAACCTCAAGGAAAAATACTGGAATGGAGGTGTTGATGTAAGGGGGCATGAATCAAGTAAGTGTTTAAAAATGTAGCACGAGGCTTTAGCCTCGTGCACGAC
>JAGMBH010000158.1 GCA_023129815.1 Dehalococcoidia bacterium | reverse complement strand
AGGAATATGATAATCCGCTGGATCGTCGCTTTCATGCTCAACCAAATGCCTGTCCAAAATGTGGTCCAAAAGTCGAACTAGTTGATGCCCAGGGTAAACCTGTAGCCAGTCCAGACCCTATAGCTACCGCCAGCCAGCTCTTGAAAAGAGGGAGTATCATCGCTATTAAAGGCTTGGGGGGATTTCAGCTCGCTTGCGATGCTACCAATAAAGCGGTGGTCAAAACCTTGCGGCAAAGAAAAAGACGATGGTTCAAGCCATTTGCCATAATGGTAACCAACATGGCAGAAGTCAAAAAACACTGCTACGTCTCCCCAGAGGAGGAGAAGCTGCTCAGCTCACCTCAAAGCCCTATCGTGCTTATGCGATGGAAAGAGGGCTCACCTGTGTCTCGAGAGATAGCTCCAAATTTAGCCTACTTGGGAATTATGCTGCCTTATACGCCATTGCACCACATCTTGCTTAGAGATACCCAACTGCCTTTAGTGATGACCAGCGGCAACCTCAGTGAAGAGCCTATTGCTAAGGATAATGATGAAGCATTGAGGAGACTAAAAGGGATTGCCGATTACTTCTTGATTCACAATCGGGATATTTATTCTCGTTATGATGATAGCGTGGCCATGGTAGAAAGAGGAACAAACCAGCTTGTCAGGCGAGCTCGCAGCTATGCCCCTTGCCCCATCATTTTGCCTTTTAAAGCCAAACAAGTGCTTGGCTGTGGTGCTGAGATAAAAAATACTTTTTGCCTAACCAGAGATAATTACGCTTTCTTAAGTCAACATATTGGTGATATGGAAAATATGGGAACCTTAGAGCATTTTGGTAACACTATTTCCCTCTATAAAAGGTTGTTTCGAATTGAGCCTGAGATCGTCGCTTATGACCTTCACCCCGATTATCTTGCTACCAAGTATGCCCAGGAACTGAGCAAATCTGGCCCGAAACTTATTTCTGTACAGCACCATCATGCTCATATTGCTAGCTGCATGGCGGACAATGGATTACAGTCCGCGATAATCGGTGTCGCCTTTGATGGCACCGGAATGGGCAGCGATGGGCATATTTGGGGGGGGGAATTTCTGGTGGCTGACTACAAGAGCTTCAGTAGGTTGGGACATTTAGAATACCTTCCTTTGCCTGGAGGAGATGCAGCTATAAAAAGACCCTATCGCACTGCCATTGGCTATATTCTCAGCCTATTGAGAGAAAATGCTTTAAGGAGATTAGCCTTTATGGAACTAGTTAGCGAGGTTGAGGCAGAAGTTATAAAGCGCCAAATAGAAAGAGGGCTAAATTCGCCGCTGACTTCGAGTATGGGGCGCCTGTTTGATGCCATATCAGCGCTGATAGGCATAAGGGGTAAAATAGATTATGAAGGGCAAGCAGCTGTAGAGCTAGAAATGGCTGCCTGCAAGGAAAATGCTGATGATAATGAAAGTTATCCGTACAATATAACCAAGGACAGGGGAATGAGGATTATTAAACTAAGGGAGCTGCTTCAAGCTATAGTAGAAGACTTAAAGCAAGGAAGCTCTAAAGCCAGGATATCAATCAGATTCCACAACACCATAGCTCAGATGACAAATGAGATGTGCCAGCTGATAGCTAATGAAACTGGGATTAACCAAGTAGCTCTAAGTGGCGGCGTATTCCAGAATCGACTGCTACTAAACAAGACAGCAAGCCTACTGGGAAAAAGCGACTTCCAGGTATTCACCCATAAGCAAGTGCCCAGCAATGATGGCGGCATCTCTTTAGGGCAAGCAGTGATCGCCAATTTTGCTAAATAAAACCTAACTGTTTTCCCGTGTCATTCTAAGGGAGCACTTCAGCTTCGCTCAGTGTAAACTCAGCAAGCGAAGAATCTTGGAGTCCCTTCGCGGAGCCTGTCCTGAGCGCCATGACATTCTTCACTTCGTTCAGAATGACAGGAAGCGAAGGGCTCAGGGTGACATAAGAGGTGGCTGAACACTTACGCAAGCTGCCCAGTGTGTTTTATGAAAAAAGCTAGCTTGTGGCATGATAAAATTCTCCTTGCCCTTTGTATGGCTGCGCTAGTGCTTATGATGGGGTTAGGATTTCTTAGCCCTATTTTGCCTAAGTTTGTCCAAGCGCTGGGCATTGCTCCACCTCAAATAGGAACCATGGTAGGGCTAGTTATAACCGTCTTTGGCATAGCTCGAGTTGCTATGGACCTGCCCGCTGGCAGGCTAGCTCACATCTGGGGGCGGAGACCTCTTCTCATCCTCGGTCCAGCTCTGGTGACTATCAGTGCTATTGGTTGTGGCTTGGCTATGGAATACTGGCAATTAGTGGTATTCCGCTTGCTCCAAGGGTTGGGTTCAGCCCTCTTCAGTGTAGCCGCCATAATTGTCATCGGCGAAATCAGCACCCCGGCTAACCGTGGACAATATATAAGCTTTTACTGGGGAGCTTTCCTTATTGGCTGCAGTCTTGGACCGACATTAGGTGGATTCGTGGGGGAGTATTTAGGTTATCGAGCCCCTTTCTTTTGCTTCGCTGGACTCGCCTTACTAGCTACCCTGTGGTGCTACTTCCGCATCCCAGAAACTAAAGGAAGGCAACCGACTAGCGTATTTGCCTCAAGTAATCTCCCAGTTAAGAACAGTTCAATAGAGAAACCGCCTCCCCTACATAAGAATTTAAACTTCATACTCATCTCCATGGTATCTTTATTTACCTTAATTACCTTGAGCGGCAACCAGATAACTCTAATTCCCCTCCTTGGCTATGAACGCCTCAA
>JAGMBH010000157.1 GCA_023129815.1 Dehalococcoidia bacterium | reverse complement strand
GTTATGCAATTTGCCTTTGTTTTTCTTGCCGGCAGGCTTTCGGATAAACTGGGAAGGAAAACTATTATTGTGCCTGGGGGAATAATAACTGCCCTAGGGCTAGTTTTGTTCATCCGTAACCCTAGCTACCAGTTTTTCCTGCTCAGTGCTGTAGTGCTAGGGGTGGGAAGGGGATTTGGTGGCGCTGTCCCTACTGCCTATGTCGCTGACATTGCCCAATCACAAAATTACGAACATACTATGGCGCTATATCGCACGGTGAGCGATATCGGCTTTGTAGTAGGTCCCATTCTCTTAGGTTGGCTTAAAGATACTCGTGGGCTTGATTTTCCCTTCTTTCTGGGCGCTGGGCTTCTCCTTGGAGCAATAATCCTTTTCGCCGCATTAGCCAAAGAAACTACTGAGCATGGTAAAAATCAGGAAATGCTATGATGAATGAAGTATTTTCCGCTACCAAAATAGCTTTCGAGGTTATTATAGTGATACATTTGCTCCGTCAGCTTCCTTTAGCTTGAGTTAACCGATATATAGCTTCGGCTTGTATTACAGGGAAATTCGGGCTAAAATGCCTAAAGTTATGTGTTTAGCCATACCAATGAGAATTGCCTCCATAGAAGGCGATGAAGCCGAAGCAGAGGTTGGTGGGGTAGTGCGTCGAGTTAGCATCGCACTTACCCCGGAAGCGAAGGTAGGGGAGTATGTGTTGCTTCACACTGGTTACGCCATAGGCGTGATAGATGAAGCCGAAGCCAAGGAAACCTTAAAGCTCCTAGAAGAGATAGCAAGCTTCAGTGAAATTTCTTGACGAGTACCAAAACAGTGAGCTGGCCACAAAACTAGCACACAGAATCGCTAACCACACTACTAAGCCAATCAGGTTAATGGAATTCTGTGGCGGGCATACCCATGCCATAATGAGACACGGAATTCGCCAGCTAGTCCCCGAAACAGTCGAAATGAGAGCCGGTCCAGGTTGCCCAGTATGCGTTACAGCAACCATTGATTTGGATAAGGCTATTGCCTTGGCATGGTTGCCCAATGTTACCATCACTACCTTTGGGGATATGATGAGGGTGCCTGGTAGCTATTCCAGCTTACAGCAGACGAAGGCTGAGGGAGCGGATGTAAGAGTTGTCTATTCCACTATGGACGCTATGAAAATAGCGAGAGAAAACCCCAAGAAATCAGTTATCTTTATCGGCATTGGCTTTGAGACCACGGCACCAACTATAGCTGCCTCCATAATTAAGGCACAGCAAGGGGGGATAGAAAACTTCCACGTCCTTTCCTGTCTCAAGTTAACCCCACCAGTGATGAAGGCGCTTCTTGACTCGGGTGAGGTAAAGCTAGATGGCATTATTTGTCCTGGGCATGTCAGCGTTATAATCGGCTCTCGCCCTTATGAATTTATACCCGCGGATTATGGGGTTGCTTGTGTTATCTCAGGCTTTGAACCCATAGATATTTTATTATGTGTAGGTAAGCTAGTGGAGCAAATTGAAGCTGGCCAGCCGAAAGTAGAAATAGCCTATCGCCGTGGAGTAAAGCCTCAAGGCAATAGAAAAGCCTTAGAATTGATGGGGGAGGTTTTCCAAATTGATGGAGCTAACTGGCGAGGAATTGGCATCGTGCCACAAAGTGGCTTAAAAATTAACCAGAAATATGAGCATTTTGATGCCGCTAAAGTTTTTTCGGGATTGCTTCGCTGTGCTCGCAATGACAAGCCAGTGAGAGAACCTAAAGGTTGCCGCTGCGGAGATATACTTCGGGGGGTAGCCACACCGTTTGAATGCCACCTCTTCGGAAAGGTTTGCACCCCCGAGAAGCCTGTAGGTCCCTGTATGGTCTCTAGTGAAGGTGCTTGCGCTGCCTATTATCAATATGGGTCAGCTAAAATTTTTGGGAATTTTTAACTAAAATATGGAGTGAGCTATGAGTGATGTCATTCTTTTAGCCCATGGCAGTGGTGGCAAATTGAGCCATGACTTAGTGCAGAAAACATTCCTTCCCTCCCTGGCTAACACCATGTTAAATAAATTAGATGACTCAGCTATTTTTGAAGCCAATGGACGCCTTGCCTTTACCACCGATAGCTATGTAGTTAACCCTATTTTCTTCCCCGGTGGGGATATAGGCCGGCTGGCTGTTTGTGGCACAGTCAATGATTTGTCTATGAGCGGGGCTAAACCTCTATACTTAAGCTTGTCCATCATCCTAGAAGAGGGCTTCTCCCTGAGTGAACTTGACCGCATAGTTAAATCAGTAAAGGCAGCCGCTGAAGAGGCTGGGGTAAATATAATCGCCGGGGATACCAAGGTAGTAAATCATGGACAGGCTGATAAGCTATTTATCAATACCTCAGGAATAGGAATAATCTCTCCCGAGGTTGATATTTCAGGAGCTAATGCTAAACTCGGTGACAAAGTTATCTTAAGCGGCACTATTGGTGACCACGGCATAGCCATAATGAGCCAGCGCGAGGGATTAAAGTTCTCTGTGCCTGTAGAAAGCGATTGCGCTCCATTGAACAAACTGGTATCTCAAATACTGAAAGCCTCACTCAAAATCCATTGCCTCCGTGACCCTACCCGAGGTGGACTGGCTACTACCCTTAATGAATTTGCTGCCCAGTCTAATGTGGGTATCGTAGTAGAAGAGGATAAAATACCGGTAAAGGAAAGTGTTAAGGCTGCCTGCGAACTTCTCGGCTTCGACCCTGTTTATGTCGCTAATGAGGGTAAACTGGTGGCTATAGTCGAGCCAAATGATGCTGACAAAGTTCTGGCTAAAATGAAGCAAAACAGCTATGG
>JAGMBH010000156.1 GCA_023129815.1 Dehalococcoidia bacterium | reverse complement strand
AAAGAACCCTTTGCCACAGGCTGGGATTTTCCCCTATAATAGTGGCGCAGATATGGTTAATAAAAGCACCCCTGCAGTCCGCTTGCTAAATTCGCACGAGCAATGAAGGTAGTAGCAATTGTTGGTATGGCAGGTGCGGGCAAATCAGAGGTAGCCAGGGTATTTGAGAAGAGTGGCTTCAGGAAAGTTCGGTTTGGAGATATTACAGAGGAAGAAATCAAGAAGCGGGGCCTTGAACTGAATGAGAAAAACGAACGTTACATCAGGGAGCAGTTGAGAAAAGAACACGGGATGGCCGCATATGCCAGATTGAACCTGCCCAGGATTGATACCTCACTGAAATCGTCAGGCGTCGTGGTGGATGGACTTTACTCATGGGAGGAGTACACTTTATTGAAGGAATGCTATGGTGAGGGATTCACTACAGTTGCTGTCTGGGCGTCGCAGGCTACCAGGTATGGAAGGCTTGGGAATAGAGCAAAACGGCCTTTGACGGTTGAGGAAGCGGCCAGTCGAGATAAAGCGGAGATAGAGAATACCAACAAGGGTGGGCCAATTGCCATGGCTGACTTTACCATAGTAAACGAAGCTTCTTTGGAAGAGCTGGAGAGGGAAGCGGAACGAATTCTATCCACTTTGGAGTGAAAAAGTGAAAAAAGTAACCAGGCCGGAACTCGATGAATATTTTCTCAAGATAGCTACTGTGGTAGCAGAACGTTCCACATGTCGGCGGCACCATGTAGGTGCTGTGGCAGTGAGGGACAAGCACATACTATCCACGGGCTATAATGGCGCTCCCTCCGGGCTTAAAGATTGCCTTGAGCTCGGTTGCCTCAGAGACGAGATGCATATAGAAACTGGAACCAGGCATGAAATATGCCGGGGAATTCACGCGGAGCAAAACGTAATCATACAAGCAGCGCTCCACGGCGTTGACCTTACTGGCACCACGGTCTATGCTACGCATCCACCATGCATACTCTGTGCCAAGATGCTGGTGAATGCTAGGATAAAGCGCCTCGTAACCTTTGGCAGCTATGCTGATGACTCCTTCAGGGACTTGTTCAAAGAAGCCGGAATAGAGTTTGAAGTACATGGAAAACCACCTTCCAAGATAACTTACCTGCCCTGAAACAAGAGTAAGCTGATTGATATGTGACCCTCAAATCAATTCTGTTCCCAATCAACCTCAACTAGAAGACATCATAAGGGGAATGGCTATTTTGAGGCAGTCTTAGTTAATTTTACTCCGCCCAATTTCATTGGGGGCATATTGGGAGCATCTTTTGTAGCAGATTTCTCACCGATGTTGTGACAGAAAAGCACCCCCACACAGCGGGGATAATTCTAGCTGCTTGGCCTTAGCGCATGATTGAGCCTTCTAGTTTAATGGGCATACCTTTTTATTTCGCATGGAGATATAATGAGTGTGAGTTGGATAGAAACCAATTTAAAAAGTAGGAGGAGTTCATGACTGAGTTTATGATTAGCTTTTTCGTCTCTTTCTTCCAAAATCCCAGCGCCTTGGGGATTGGTCTGGCTATAGCTTTCGGTGCGATTTGGCTGGCTGGTTACCGACCGCCGCTCTTTAGTAAGCCCTGGCTCTGGGCGGTTCTCATAAGCAGTGCCATTTTGGCTCTGGCTGCTGTTAGCTTTATTCAAATTCCTCTACAGATTTGGGCGGGGCAAGCACTGAATCACTTCTGGAGTGAGGAGGTTCTATTGAGCTGGATTCTGCTTGCCGGGATACCACAAATACTCCTCAGTGGGCTAGTTCAGGAAGGGGCAAAGCTGGTGCCAGTGGTTACCTGCTGGTGGCGTAGTGGCAGGAGTATTGACCCTAAGTTGGGTCTTGCTATCGGCGCTGTGGCTGGGGCTGGATTCGGCATCTTTGAAGCGCAGTGGGCACACAATACTATCTTTGCCTCAGGGTGGACCTGGGAGGCAGTGCAAACTGGCGGCTTCATGGCGCTGGCTGGATTTTGGGAGCGGTTTTTTGCTGTAGCCTTCCATATTGCTGCTTCTGCACTGGCCGGCTATGGGCTAGCCAAGGGTTGGGGATGGCAGTTCTACCTGATAGCCTCCTGCCTGCATGGCTTATTAAACTATAGCGCTGTTTTGTTGCAGTCAGGGCTCTTTACCGTCGTTCACGTGGAAATCTATGTTGCCGTGGTGGCAGTGCTGGTAACGGCGTGGGCCCTATGGCTTCGTTGGAGAAAAACCGGCGGCTACAGCTCAAGTATGGGAGAGTTCTGAGTAATTACTGGAGTGGTCTTAGAAATAAGGCCAATAGTGTCTAGCAGTCCAAGCTAATTTCCATGGGAAATTTCTCACCGCCATTCTGGATGGACTGGACCACACCGAGAGATAATTCTGGGTTTGAAGGGATTTTTGTCGATCCACGCAAGAAGTTCACAAGGCCATGTCAATATCTTATAGGGGATTTCGTATTTGAGCTTGCTGCGATGACAACCTTAGAACAAGAAATGGCAGCGGCTGGGTTTGAACCAGCGACCAAAGGCTTATGAGGTCCAGTCATCGTTGATAATCTAACAGCTTTTCTCATTCTAACATCTCCTTTAGAGATGTAGAGAGAATATTCTTTACGTTTCAAGAAGCCCAGGAGTTTTTAGGAGTTAGCCATCAGACTCTCTATAAGCTAATGAAGGAAGGACTACCTTCCCACAAGATAGGCAAGAAGCGAGTGTTCTTGAAAGAAGACCTGATTAGGTGGATAAAAGAGCATTAAATTACTGTCGGTTACTTCTCTAGTAGTGGCTCTTCTATTTTTCCGGGGGCTAGTGATGAGCTAGTCCCTTTGTTTGTGCCTTATACAGATATAGACTCTTACAACTTAGGTTACTTCTCCTTCAACAAACTTATTAACTATCTCCTCTAAGGAATTCCTATTTAATTCAGAGAAGTTAAACACTATGAATAGTGGTTGAGTGAATTGTTCCACAAGTTCTACTAGTTTAGACTCCGTTTGTTCAATTGTAGTCTCTACTTCGCTATATACCTCGTCCTCACTGGCAACTGTGTCAGCAGACGGGGGTATTCTTCTTGCTATACTTGATGTTGAAAGGACTCTACCTTTTAATCCTCCGTGTCGTATCCCGACTAAATAATGAACGTCTCTTGGTAAATTTAAACCTGAGTAAAGGCGTGCTGCATACAGTAGAGTTTCTGTTATACGTACTATTCTTATATTGAAAAAGATGGTATTTCCTTTGCGTTCGTCTTCAAATATGCTCCCTAACAGATAAAAATCACCATTTTTGCTAAGCGTCCAATAGTCGTAGCTATCTCGCCTATCTGCGTCTTTAATGGTGACTTCAGTCACTATACCATCAGTCGTGGGTCTTGGTTTTAATTCGTCACGATTAAGAACGATACCTATAGGCCAACCGAATGTATGAATTTGAGCTTGTCTCGCTTGACGTAGTAGCTCACCCTGTAAGACATTAATCGTATGATTAAGTAAGGTTGTTTGGACTTCCATAAATGCCGTTCTATTTATACCTTTCAGACCGCTTATTGCTATCTCTCTATGTTTGGAAATCCAGTCTTCATTCCAATAAGATTCTTGTTTCTCGCCAGATGGTTGTATTACTGTTAAGCGACGTCTAACACGTCTCGCAAGTTCTTGTTGAAACTCTTCTGGCTTTTCCCCATCCCAGAAAAGAATATCGTAACCGCTCAAATCAAAGTGGACTTTATGACCCCCACTCTCATAATTTGGACTATCAGGATTGTGGTCTTCTCGTGCGGTTAGAATTAAGTTACGAAATTTGTCTAAACCCATTGCATATCCGACTTCCAGATAACAATTTGGGCGTTCATTAGTAAGGTCAGCGATTATTACATCTGCAGATTCTATAAAATTGACGATTTCAGTTGTTAATAAGCGTCCTTCCGTGTGTTTGTCTACCCGTTTTGGGTCAAGACCACACGATTTGAGGGCAGGCGCAATACACTCATTGTAGACTTTGTCTAATTGAGGATTGCCAATCTGTATGATTACAAATGCTTGTCCCATATATTCTTACTCAGAATAGACAACCGTAGTAAGATTCTATCCCTCGTATTAATGGGTGTCAATGAATATAGGCAAATTACAATTAATGATGGTAGAATTGAAGCATGGTAGTTGCCGCATTTGTTATCAGCATCATTGCGTTACTTGTGGCAATATTTGCTCTCCCCGCTTGGGGAAGACCAAATGTTGATATAGTATTTACCGATTCAAAAGATAAGAGGACTCAGAGAAAATATCTTCATTGTCAAATTGTAAACCTTCCACTTGAAAATCGGTTGCTTCAAAGATTTGGTGTATACCGCAGACCTATTGATGATGTTAATGCCTCTTTCTCCGTTGAGGATAATAAGACACATAAAATGGTAGTAACTGATATAGTTGCATCAGTTTATACAACACAGAATGCTGAACCGATGATTTCGGTATCCCTTCCTGCATCAACTATTCCCGCACTCATTAATCTAGTTGAAGCAAGAAATGACGGATATACGAATACTATTGCACATTACGAGGCTAAGAACATCCAATTACCGGTAGGTGAATATTGTGCAATTATTAAAGTCAAGACTTCCGAAAAAGGAAAGGAATTTCGTAGAAATTTCTTTGTTGGTAACAAACAGGAAGATTTGCATTGGGATTCTGCATGAGGTAATGAAGTGTGCGGTGCTTCCCTTTGCTCTATTTTCTATGCTCCAGTCTTAGGCTATAATCAACATAAAAGGGGAATGTAAATGACACCAATAAATTGGAGTGACTATACGATTGAATACAGAGAGACGGTAAATTTACTCCTTGACAATATGATTAAGACTAGGAAACGGAATTTTATGGTGTTTCCGACCATCTTCCTATACCGTCATTACATAGAGTTAATATTAAAGGAAATAATATTAAATAATTGGGAATACTTGGAAATATCGCTGCCCTTTCCAAGTGGTCACGATATATATAAATTATGGCAGATATGTAGGAAAGCTCTGCAAAAAACGGACA
>JAGMBH010000155.1 GCA_023129815.1 Dehalococcoidia bacterium | reverse complement strand
CCTTGTCTTATTCAACGATAGCAAAGCAATTTTTGGCAGTCAATTAAGCATGATGCTCAGGGGTAAAACAAAGGTAGACTTTAGCTTCTTAACTGCTGTATACTTGTTTTGGTAACAAGGAGGCCATGGCATGGAGCGGACACTTGAAGCTACCATTGAGAAGCGCGATAAATGGTATATCGCATGGGTGGACGCAGTTCCAGGGGCTTTCAGTCAGGGAAGGACGATTAAAGAGGTTCAAGAAAACCTGAAAGAGGCGGTGCAGCTCATACTAGAAAGTCAGCAGGAGCTGAGAGCCAAAGGGATGGCTGGGAAAATACTGAAGAGAAAGATACAAGTTCAAGTGTAGCCTTGTGAAACGCCGCGAGCTTATCAACCACCTGAGGAAAGAAGGTTGTGTTCTCCATCGGGAGGCGCTAAGCATTCAGTTTTCCTGAATCCAGAAAATGGGCACATTGCTACTGTTCCGCGTCATCGAGAAGTAGAAGGTCTCCTAGCTAGGAAAATATGTCGTCAGTTGGACATCCCGATCCCTAGAACGGGAGCTTAAGTTTGGCCTCGGTAACGGGTAACAAAAAGCGGTGCTTTACAATATGACAAAAAGTTAAATCCTCCTTTTTCAATACTGCAATGGGCAACGATTCCGCACTAAAGGGGTTTCTTGGAGAGCGCCACAGTGTGATTTTGCCAGCCTATAAGATGGGTCCTGATTACATCAACCAGCTTCACACAATTTCAATAACTTTATTCTTGCTCTTAAAGCCGCTTAGAATTTTGACTTGGCTCTGAGAGACACCAAAATGCTTTGCCAGTAATTTAATCACTGCCTGGTTAGCTTTGCCTTCCTTTGGTGGCTCTTTGACCTTCACTACGAATTTATCGCCTTCCTGGCTAACTTCCTCAATTCTTGAGTTAGGCTTTACCTTAACATGAATTTTCAACTAACTCTCCCCACATTCCCTGGTTATGAAATCTCACTAGCTTAACTGACACTATTTTATTGGTTAAGGGCCTCTGACTCTAAGTAAATACCAGCGCCCGCATCTAGTCTCTGAGTAATCTTAAGAACTCCTCTATCGAGAGGTCGGCCTGTTTTAAAATCCTCTTCAATGTTCCCTTTGGAATATCCTTAGAGTGGATGGGAACTGTTATTTTCAAGTCAGGCTTTGTCTTGTGAAATAATCGAGCATGGCTCCCAGTTTGGTGATGAATGTAGAAGCCAGTTTTGAGAAGAGCTTTAAGGACTCCTTCACCTTTTACGATAGGGAGCTTGGCCATCTCTAGACAGTCACTGCTATGCGCTCGATAGCTGGCTCCCTGTCTTCTGGAATCATCCCTTTTTCCTTAAGGACGCTCTCAAGATAACACTTTAAAGCATCCTCAGCCATCCTCTTTGCTTCCTCAATTGTTTCCCCAAAGGTGCAAATCTCAGGGATTGCTGGAAAGATAACATTGTAGCCCCCTTCCCTAAGGGGCTCAAAAATAACCGTATAGTGATAACTTTTCATTCTGCCACTTTATATGCCTTTTCAGATATCATGTCAAGGCAAGGCAGTTTTTAGGTTTAATATCAGCTTAACTTAGAATTTCAACTAATTCTCCCCACATTCCCTGGTTATGAAATCTCACTAGCTTAACCGGCGCTATTTTATTGGTTAAGTGCTCGTGGCTTCGGGTAAATACCCTGATATAGTTATCGGTCAAACCAGAATATATGCCACTATCAAGACTTGTCTCCTTTTCCCACAAGACAGGCATGCCTTGCCCTAAAAACTGCTCGTAAAAACTATGCCGACATTTTTGGGCTAACTCTAACATTCGCTGCTTGCGCTCCTTCTTTACTTTCTCATCTATTTGCTGGGGCATCCTAGCTGCCAGAGTCCCGGGACGAGGAGAAAAGGGGAAAACATGAATATTGGCAAAGCCAGCTTGCTGGCAAAAGTGGCAGCTTTGCTCAAACTCTTCATCGCTCTCCCCAGGGAAACCAACCATGACATCCGTGGTAATAGCTACTCCGGGTATTGCCCCTCTAATCAAATCTATCGCCCTTTGATAATCATCCAAGGAGTAACACCGCTTCATCCTCTGAAGAACTCCATCGCTCCCACTCTGGAGAGCTAAATGCAAATGGCGGCACAGCCGCTTGTCCTGCCACAAGGCAAGAAATTGAGCAGAAATCTCTTGAGGCTGCAGTGAAGAGAGACGCAGCCTCACAATATCTGTATCGTGAAGAATACGCTCTATCAAACCCCTGAGGTCAATGCCATTATCCTCATAACAGCCAATCTTAGTCCCGGTGAGAACAACCTCCCTATAGCCCAGAGCCACTTTCAGCTTAACTTCGTCAATTATTTGGGAAGCTGGCAAAGAATACTCATAAGCCCTTACTTGAGGCACGATGCAATAAGCGCAGGGGCTACGACAACCGTCTTGAATCTTTATCAAGCTGCGAACTCGGGTGAGGCCATTAGGGGCAAAGTACCCTTGTAGAGGAAGGGCTTGTCCCCTCCCCATTTGCGGGAGCCCACAAGGGGCTCCCCTACAGGGGTTTTGCTCACACCCGTTTATCCCTTTAACAATCTCAAGCAAGTGCTCTTTCTCTTCGTTGTCAACGACAGAATCAGCAATTGGAGCTAGTTCTTGAGGAGCTCTTTGAGCATAGCAGCCGGTGGCAATAATGAAAGCCCGAGGATTTCTTCGCCTAGCTAGCCTGAGCCAGTGGCGTGACTTGCGATCAGCGACATGAGTTACTGTACAGGTATTAGCAATATAAATGTCAGCTACATCATCAGGAGCTACAAGCTGATATCCTGCTTCCTTGAATTGATCAGCTAAGGATTCCGTTTCTGCCTGATTGAGCTTGCATCCTAGGGTGTAGAAAGCTACCCTTACCACTCTAAAACCCTAATATCTAATCCCTAAATCCTAAACAAACTCTAAATATTTAGAATTTAGTGTTTAGTGCTTAGTATTCCTACTCAATTATGCTATAGTTAACGACTTTAATCAAAAACTTATTACAGGATAAGACATGGGAAATCAGCAAGTTCGATGGCAACTTTTACCTCGGGCACCAGACGAATATCTGCGTGCTGCCAATCTTCCTCCCATAATTGCCCAACTCCTCTACAATCGTGGTGTCCACCTAGGTGAAATCGAGCCATTTTTACTCGCTGACTACCGCCTTGGAGGCAATCCCTTTCTGCTCCCTGATATGTCACAAGCGGTAAACAGGATTTATAAAGCCTTGCTTACAGGAGAAAAAATCGCTATCTATGGCGACTTTGATGTTGATGGCATCACAGCCACAGCTAGTCTTACTGAGGGACTATCGTGGCTCGGTGGCAAAGTTACCCCCTATATCCCTCACCGCCTTCGCGAAGGTCATGGGTTAAAATTGCCAGCTCTAGAAAAGCTTCATAGCCAAGGGGTGGGATTAATTATCACTGTCGATTGCGGCGTCACCAGCATCACGGAAGCAAAACAAGCTCAAGAAATGGAGCTGGATGTGATTATCACCGACCACCACGTTCCATCGGTAACCCTACCCCGAGCTATAGCCGTAATTGACGCCAAACGAAAAGATTCACAATATCCCTTCTCGGAATTAGCCGGGGTGGGTGTCGCCTTTAAGCTTTTGCAGGCGCTGCTTTATAAAGATGGCAGGGAGAAACGGCTTGTTGAATTATTAGACCTGGCAGCCTTAGGCACAGTGGCTGACTTAGTTCCCCTAGTAGGCGAAAATCGCTATTTGGTGAAGGAAGGGCTAAAGGTGCTTAACAATACTCAGCGCATCGGACTCCAAGAGCTTATTAAGCTGGCCAGGCTAAAATTAGGTGAACTCAATACTAAACACATCTCCAAGGCTCTAGGGCCTAGATTAAACGCTGCCAGCAGGATGGATGATGCCACCACCAGCTA
>JAGMBH010000154.1 GCA_023129815.1 Dehalococcoidia bacterium | reverse complement strand
CCGGTAAATACTACGGAATCGTCGCTAATACGCTTTAGCGTGTTGAAATAGTAGGTATAGTCAGGCCTCCCCACAATGATAAGCTTAGCATTCGTTATCTTCTCCTTGACCGAGTTGAATGCCTGGATTAACTGGTGAACTCCCTTCACAGGGCGCAATCCTCCCACGAACAGGATAACGGGGGAGTCTCCCAAATTATATTTGTCTCTAATTTCCGTTCCATCGAGCCCTGGATGGAATTTATCTAAATCAACCTTAGCATATATTACTTCGCTGTCTAAGCCAGTATATTTTTTCAGCTCCTGTTGAGCGAATTTGCTGTCCGCCACAGCCTGATCTGCATTTTGTACTGTAAGCCTGGTAAAGAATATCTGCAATCTGATATAGATTCGCTCGTAGAGGCGGGGGAAGAATTGAGGGTCCATAATTCCATGATACCAGAAAATGTATTTAGCCTTGTAGAGTCTCTTTGCCAGATATGCCAGCCAGGTTAGGGGGTAAAGATGTACAATGACCAAATCAAAATTCTTGAGCCTGGGAAGCCATTTGCACACCTTGATTATATCCAGAGGGAAAATTAAGCGATAGATTCTTTGCCAGAAAAGATTTTTGGGCATGCCCATAATGAGCAAGTCAGCTCTTTTTGGCTTTATGTCTGCGCCAAGAGCAAATATTGCTACCTGGTTACCATCTTTAGCTAGCTCCTCAGCCTGAATTTCAGCCACCCGAGCATCGCCACTAATTTCAGAAAAATTAGGTACCAAGATCGCTATCTTAATTCTTTACCTCCCAGAAATATATCCGACAAACATCCTTGCCGAATACCAAAGTCGTCTCATTTCCTGCAACCCGTGCCTTCTAATCACCTGCCTTAGCGTAATTGGCACATATCCCATCGAGATATAGTGTGGAGCTAATGAAGTCAAAAACTTCGTGAATTGAGTCCCTCATAGCCACCTTTCCCAGGTTCTCTTGATCCCTTCTGATAGGGTAAAGCAAGGTCTCCAATTGAACTGCTTTCTTATTTTCTGGCAATTGATGGATTGGCGGTAAATCTCAAACAACCCTTTTGGTTTATCCGTATACAAGGGCTCGATATTTTTCCCGCTTATGTGGATTATTTTTTTGACCAGCTCCTCTTGCCCTACCACATCCCCTGTTCCTATATTGAATGCTTCACCTCTACTCTTGTTTATGTTCTCCATTAGCATAATATAAGCGTCGCATACGTCCTCTACATAAATATATTCTCTCAGCGATTTATCGTTTTTGAAAATCAGCGGGGCTTGGTTATTCTTTAAAGCCAGGACTGTGTTCGGGATTATCCTCCTGTTCAAGTCGTACTCCCCGTAAATATTGCAGGCTCTACTTATGACAACCGGTATAAGATAAACATGATAGAAAGTTCTTGCTATATAGTCCAGGCAAATTTTTGAAGTCTCATAAATCCCTTTTGCTTCTAACTTATCTGTTTCAGCTTTATTTAACCCTTCGCCATATATTTTATCGCTGCTTGCCACTAACACTCCTGTCACATCCACATCTTTGCAAGCGTCCAAAACAGTCACTGTCCCCAAACAATTCACTTTATAAGTGGTAACAGGCTCCTTCAGTGCCACGGCTACTATCGCTTGAGCGGCGAGGTGATATACATCCTGAATATAATATTCTGTTAGAATCCTTCGTATCAGTTGTCCATCACAGATGTCCCCTTGTATCAGTGTTACCCTGTTTGCTAGCCCTAACAAGGTTAGAGTAGTCACCGGCTTATAATCGTGTATTAACCCGACTATTTCATACCCTTTGTCGAGCAACTTTCTTGCCAGGTGTGCCCCGACAAATCCATCTATGCCTGTTATGAAAACTTTTCCTTTCATTCCACCTCTCATTTTACTCTTTTTTAACTGGCTTGAAGTCTAAAAATCTCTAACCAGGTTGAATGCTTGCATTAGCAGATGAACTCCTTTTACCGGCCGAAGTGCTCCTATCGCTGAGGCTTGCCAAGCTTCAATCGCCTCCTTGTAGACCGGCAAGTTTTTCCAAGCGATATTCTCCCAGTATAACTTTTTCCCCTGCTGCTTTATAAGCATTCCCCCCCATCTCCTGTCTCAACTTATCGTTCTTGAGGAGCTTAATTATGGCTTCGGCTAAGGCATCGGCATCTTTGAACGGGACGAGGAAACCAGTTTCGCCATCTGTCACAACCTCTGGATGGGGACCTACATTGAACGCTACCACTGGCTTTCTACAGGCTTGAGCCTCTACCAGAGGTAGATTATAGGTTTCCCACCTGGAGCAGCTAGCATAGACATCACAAGCAGCATAGTAAAGAGGCAAGAAGTCATGCGAAACGGGACCGGTAAATACTACGGAATCGTCGCTCATGCGCTTTAGGGCGTTGAAATAGTAGGTATATTCAGGCCTCCCCACAATGATAAGCTTAGCATTCGTTATCTTCTCCTTGACCGAGTTGAATGCCTGGATTAATTGGTGAACTCCCTTATGTGGTGAAATTCTTCCGACAAACAGGATAACTGGGTCATCTGCCAAACTATGCTTTTGCCTAATTCTTGAGCCATCGATTCCTGGATGAAATTTATCTAAATCCACCTTGTTATATATTACTTCGCTGTCTAAGCCAGTATATTTTTTCAGCTCCTGTTGACTGAATTTGCTCACCGCCACAGCCCGATCTGCATTTTGTACTGTAAGCCTGGTGAAGAATATCTGCAATCTGAGATAGATTCGCTCGTAGAGGTGGGGGAAGAATTGAGGGTCCACAATTCCATGATACCAGAAGGTATACTTAACCTTGTAAAGTTTCTTCGCCAGGTATGCCAGCCATGTTAGGGGGTAAAGATGGGCGATGATCAAATCAAAATTCTTGAGCCTGGGAAGCCATTTGCACACCTTGATTATATCCAGAGGGAAAATTAAGCGATAGATTCTTTGCCAGAAAAGATTTTTGGGCATGCCCATAATGAACAAGTCAGCTCTTTTTGGCTTTATGTCTGCGCCAAAAGCAAATATTGCTACCTGGTTACCATCTTTAGCTAGCTCCTCAGCCTGAATTTCAGCCACCCGAGCATCGCCACTAATTTCAAAAAAATTAGGTACCAAGAGCGCTATCTTAATTCTTTACCTCCTTGAAACATATCGGGCAAACATCCTTGCCGAGTACCAAAGCCGTCTCATTTCCTGCAACCCATGTCTTCTAATTACTTGCCTTAACGCAATTGGAACATATTCCATTGAGATATAGTAACTCTTGAGAATCTCATCAACAGTCTTTGTTATCTCCTCAGCAGACAGCGACGGATAGGAAATAATTGATTTCTGATGCCCCTGGTCGTCTAGATATTCATTAGGGTCATCGGTCAGCAAATACCCATTTGTTCTTGCCCATTCATAGAATTCTGTTCCAGGGAATGGAGAGGCAACGGAGACTTGCAAAATATCTGGCTTGACCTCTTTTATGAGTCTTTTGGTTTCCAGAATGGTTTCTTTTGTTTCTCCCGGTAAGCCGATTATGAAATCACCATGCACGAGTAGCCCAGCTTTTCTGGCATATCTGGCAAATTGCTTTATCTGTTTGACTGTGATGCCCTTTTTTACGTTCTTTAATATCTCGTCATTCCCAGATTCATATCCCACAATGAGAAGCCTACAGTTAGAGTCCCTCATTTTTTTCATGGTCTCATAGTCAAGAGTCGCCCGTGCATTGCCTGACCAGGTTACATTCAAACCTCTCGTTTTATATTCCTGGCAAAATTCCATAACCATCTTTTTGTTAAAAGCAAATGTGTCATCTTCCATAACTACTTCGTTAACCTCCGGGAGGTTGTCCTGAATCCATTCTAGCTCATCCAAAACATTGGAGATGCTTCGTACTCTATATCCCCCCCCCATTAATGTTGGCGGCCAAGAACAAAAGGTACACAGATGATAAGGGCACCCTCTCCCTGTAAATATCTGAACTTCTGGACACAGAGCGCTGCCTAAAAAGTAATCTTTCACATTAAGATACCTTTTGTACACCTGTGATACAAAAGGTATCTTATCCAATTCTAGCGAGTCGGCAAACTCCCTATTTGGGTTGTGTACTATTTTCCCATTGTCTTTATATGAGATACCTCTGATGTAGGCGAAAGCTTCATTCCTGTCTATAGCCTGTGCTATTTCCCTAATGGTAAAATCATATTCAAATCTTGCCACAATGTCGATGCCATTACTCTGGAGTATTTCTTCTGAGAATTGTGATGCAGTCGGCCCAACAAGAACAACTTTAGCATTGTGGGATTGCTTTATTGCCTCTGCTACCTTAATATCGTTATTCAAGCTCGGGAAGCTGGTGTCTATGACTACTAAGTCAGGCTTGAACTTCCTAATGTCAACTATGACATCATCTTTATTCCAGTTCCATGCTGGGGCGTCAACGAGCCTCGTTTCGTATTCCTGTGCTACCACCCCAGTAGCATAAGATAGCCAGATAGGATAATAAAGAGTACCACCCCTGCCCGTGTCTTGCCACCTGGCTCCTCTGCCGAAATGAGGTAAGAATGGAGGGTTTAGCATGTATACTTTCATGTAGCTTTCCGTGGCTCTAAGAGTCCTTTCAGAAATCCGAGTCCATACACGAAATGTTGTATAGGCAACAGTATCATAGTCAAAATAGAGCTTATGCTCTTGCACTTCCGATATACCTGAGTTGTTGAAATTGCCAAGGCAATTATGTAGATAAGGGTTGCAACGGCATAGATATAAATGAATGGGCGAAAGAAGTAAACTATAGGATAAGAGAATATCACCGCTAATACGGCAAGGCTTGCTACAAAGGCATACCATCTTATGATTTTCTTATGCTTTCTGGTAATTCTTGCCATTGCTTCACCGTAATGAAACATTTTTTTAGCAAAGTCCTTAATGGTGCCCGGCCTATGGTGCCAGACAATAACACCAGGTAAATATAGGAATCTATACCCCTTCTGTCTCAATCTAAAGTTAAGCTCAGCATCCTCACCTATACTAAAGTTGTCATCATATCTCTCCTCAGCTATGATTTGCTTCCTATATAAGATATTGCAATTCGGAATAGAATATACAAAGCTAGGCTTACTAATCCGGCAGCATTGAGGGGACCCGCCAGAACCTAAAAGTGTTTCCTGCGTATATCCGATGGTTTTGCTAAGAAGAGGATCATCATCAAAGACCAAATTTGGTCCGCCTACAGCAACTACACTCTTGTCACTGCTCTCAATTTGCTCTATTAGCTTTCTCAGCCATGCTCTCTCTGCAACGCAGTCGGCATCTGTGAAAGCAATATAACTTCCTCTCGCTACCTGAATCCCTGCATTTCGCTGGTGTGAAATGCCGCTTCGCTCAGCAATAATCAACGTGATAGGATATCTTCTGCAGATTTCTTGTGTTTTGTCAGTTGACGCACCGTCAACAACAATTATTTCATATCTATCCTTTGGATAATCTTGGGCGATCAAAGACTCCAGACATGCAGAAATGTTTTTCTCCTCATTCTTGGTTACGACTATAACCGATATTTGGGGTTCGCTTATTTCTTTATCCACAGCTCGTCAATAGTCAACAGTCGATAGTCAATAGTCATGAGTCGGCAGTCAAAATTAGTCTAAAGTCTAGAGTCGGGAGTCAAATTAGTCAAGAGTCATTAGTCAATAGTCATTTCAGTTCGTTGAGTTCGTTGAGATGGTCGAGATTGATTGTAATTCGACAGTTTGGAATTTTCCAAATTCCTTCTTGCTTAGTGGACAGTAACCCTAACTTGATAGCCAAGCCTGGAGAGGTAGTTGTAGCAATCGTCCCAAGACAAACCAAACTCCTTGACATCAGCAAGCCCCAAATGGCCTAAGATGTCTTTTATTAATTCAAAATCCTTCTCATCATATTCAGCTTCACAAATCATGTCCTCAGCCCAATCAACGATTTGTTCAAGGCTGATAGAGCGATTGAGATAAGCTAATATTTTTCTTGCTACATCTTCTTTGCTAACTTTCATGTCTACCTCCCTTTAATCGCCGCTGGCCTGAGTCTTTGACATAGCTCGCCTTAAATCCAAATTTTCCAACGATTTCATACCAATATTTTCTACCCCCGGTTACCAGGTCTTCCCAGTAAGGGAATTTTTTCTCATTCTTAGCTCTCCTTCTTTCGATTTCTTCAATCACCCAAGGAAATTGTTTCCGTCCAGATCATACGGAAACGCTTTAACGCCATCTAAGACCTATAGTGATGGAATTATACCACAGTTAGGTAGAGTCAAGAGTCAAATTAGTCATTAGTCGATAGTCAGGAGTCGGCAGTCGATAGTCGATAGTCAAAATTAGTCGATAGTCACCAGTCCAAAGTCAAGATTCGATAAGGGTCTTTAGAAGTTCTTTTCTGAGAGGCAGCGGAATTTCTCTGCCTTCCTTCTCAGCGGTTTCTAGCCATAAATCAATAGCTACTTTAACCTCCTTTAAAGCTTCTTCCTCAGTCTCTCCGAAAGCAGAGCACCCTGGAAGCTCCGGAACTGTGGCAATATACCCTTCATCCTCCTCGCTGTAAAATATCTCAATAGCGTATCTGCTAGCCATCTCTATTCCCCCAGTAAGTTGTATTTCTCAATAATCCTTATAAATTGCTTGACTTGATACGGTTTTGTCTTGCCTTTAACTTCTTGGAAGTTTAGCATCTCTCTTATTCCTGCTCTAACAAATATCCTATGGCTACCTTTGCCACCCCTAAACCTGAAACCGAATAATTTTGCTATCTTGCATATCTCTTCAAACCTGACATTTGCTGGATTCTTCTTGAGCTTTTCATATATTTCTCCCTTGTCCACTTAAAACCTTTAGCTGATTCTTTACCTGCCCTGCCTCGCCAAAATGATTCCCCAGCTTGTTTTCTCTGTCAAACATTATTCTAGCACAGCCCAATAGTCACTGACAGTCAAGAGGAACAATAGTCGATAGTCGA
>JAGMBH010000153.1 GCA_023129815.1 Dehalococcoidia bacterium | reverse complement strand
GACAAGGAAATAGAGCGTGCCGATGGGTTTTCCATAGTGGCTTTCACCTGGCTTTTTGTGCCCCTCCTTGGTGCCGTTCCTTATGTGTTTTTTGGGTGGAATTTCCTCAATGCCTTTTTTGAGGCCATGTCAGGCTTTACTACCACCGGTGCCACTATCCTTGAGGAGATAGAAGAATTACCTAAAAGTGTGCTTTTATGGCGTAGCCTTACCCAATGGTTAGGTGGGATGGGGGTGATAGCTCTTTTTATTGCCATCTTGCCCAAGCTAGCAGTAGGAGGCTCTCAGCTCTTTGAGCGGGAATTTCCCGGTCCTTTGCCTGAAAGGCTCCGTCCCAGAATTAAAACCACGGCAAGAATTCTTTGGACGATTTATGTCGCTTTCACCGCTGCTGAGATAGCGCTACTCTATTTCCTGGCTAAGCTTCACCTCTTTGACTCAATTTGTGTCTCTCTCTGCACTCTCCCTACTGGTGGATTTACCCCCACTACAGGAAGCATTGGAGCTTATGCTAATCCCTCAGCTGAATATATCATCATGGTCTTTATGTTCCTAGCAGGCACAAATTTCATAATTCATTATCAAGCTTTAAAAGGAAACTTCAAAATATTTAAAAATGAGGAATTCCGGCTTTACTTAATTCTTTTGATGGTAGCTGCGCTACTGCTAATCCTCTCACAAGGACTTGGCTCATATCGGGGCAGTCTCTTCCAGGCGCTCTCGATCATGACTACTACCGGCTTTGTCACCTGCGATTTTGGCTCCTGGCACTTTGGCGCCAGAATGGTGCTTTTAGCTTTAATGTTCATTGGAGGCTGTGGTGGTTCTACCGGTGGAGCAATAAAGGTGGTGCGAACTTTGACCTTGCTGAAACATAGCTGGGTGATGATGAGAAAGGCTATTTCTCCCAAAGCTGTGATTCCGGTGAAATATAACCAAAAACCTCTCTCAGAGGGAATAATCCGAGATATAATCTCCTTCTTTTTTCTCTACCTCCTTGTGGCAGTTGTCGCTTCCATAACGCTTAGTTTCTTAGGGCTTGATTTGGAGACATCGCTCTCAGCGGTGGCAGCTACTTTAGGGAATGTAGGACCTGGCTTGGGTGGGGTGGGTCCAGCTTTAAATTATGCTTGGCTTCCTGGGGCGGGGAAGATCCTTTTAATTAGCTGTATGTGGTTGGGGAGGTTGGAGTTATTTACAGTTTTGATGATATTTTTGCCCCGCTTCTGGCAAAGATAATTTATAATGGAAAAGCGGAAACAACCAAGCTATACTTAGTGGAACAATGATTAAGGTTGCTTTTCAAGGAGAAAGGGGTGCTTTTAGTGAGGATGCTGCGGTGAAGCTTTTTGGTGAGGGCATCGATTTTTTGCCTTGTATCCACCTCCGAGACGTTTTCCAGGCTGTGTTGGAAGTCAGCGTTGATTTTGGCGTAGTCCCTGTGGAGAACTCTCAAGCTGGTACATTAGCTGAGACCTATGATTTGTTACTAGCATATCCTCTTAATATATTTGCTGAGGTCATTCTCAGAGTAAGCCACTGCCTAATGGCTTTGCCTGGGGAAAATCTGACTAGTATAAGAACGATTTACTCTCATCCCCAAGCTTTGGCTCAATGTGGGGAATTTCTAACCAAATTGAAGGTCGAAGTTGTGCCTAGTTATGATACTGCCGGCAGCGCCAAAATGATAAAGGAGAGAGAACTGAAGGGATGTGCTGCTATAGCTAGTAAGAGAGCGGCTAATATTTATGTTTTAGAGATCTTGGCACCCGAAATTGAAACTAATGTTAATAATTACACCAGGTTTTTTGCTATCTCAAGGGAGAAAACTAAGCCAGCATTAAAAAACAAGACCTCTCTCGTCGTTGCCACGGAAAATGTGCCTGGTGCCCTATATAAAGTCCTGGGCATATTCGCCATTAGGAATATAAATCTGACGAAATTAGAGTCCAGGCCAAGTAAAAGCAAACCATGGGAGTATGTTTTTTATACCGATTTTGAAGGGCACATAGATAGTGAAGTTTATCAAGAGGCTATAAAAGAGCTTGAACAGGTAACCACCTTTGTCAAAGTTCTAGGCTCTTATCCTCAAGCTGAGTAGCAATTTACTCAATAGCGACCCGTAGCTTTTTATAAGTGGCAGCTAACTCCTCTGATATTACCCTGGTATTGGACAATACGGGCATAAAGTTAACATCACCTTGCCATCGGGGCACTATATGAGTATGGAGATGTTCTTCTATTCCAGCTCCAGCGACCTTGCCTATGTTTAAACCTATGTTGAAGCCATCGGGATTAAGCATCTCTTTTAAAAGAGCCAAGCTTTTCTTCACAAGATTGAAGTGGTCTGTTATCTCGGCATCTGATAAGTCCTGCAGATTTGCTATATGGCGATAAGGGGCTATCATTAGGTGTCCCGGGTTATAGGGGAAGGCATTCAAGATTATGAAGTTATTTTGGCTGCGGTGAAGGATGAAGTTCGTCTCGTCCTTATTTTCCTTAGATTTTTGGCACAGGATGCAGCCAGTCTCCTTCGGCCTAGTAACATATTGTATTCGCCATGGTGCCCAGAGCTGTTCCATAATCAATTTATCAGATACAAGAGCTAACCAATTTGGTAGCGCTTACTCTAAATAATCCCTAAGTTTTCGACTCTTGCTAGGGTGGCGCAACTTGCGCAAAGCTTTAGCTTCAATCTGGCGAATCCTCTCTCGAGTTACATTGAATTCTTGCCCCACTTCTTCCAAGGTTCGGGTATGTCCATCCTTGAGGCCGAATCTGAGCTGTAGCACCCTTTTCTCTCGTGGGGTAAGCTCATCAAGCACCCTATCTATCTGTTCTTTGAGTAACTGCTGTGAAGCAGCTTCGATTGGCGCCAGGCTAGTACGGTCTTCGACAAAGTCCCCCAAGCGACTGTTCTCCTCTGCGCCGATAGGTGTCTCCAGCGATATCGGCTCATGGTGAAACAGGTCTATAATTTCCTCTACCCTTTCGGGAGTCATATTTAATTGGTTGCCAATTTCTTTATAGCTTGGTTCGCGCCCAAGTTCCTGAGTTAACTGGCGCATCGTCCGCAGTAACTTATTGATTGTTTCTACCATGTGCACTGGGATGCGAATAGTGCGAGATTGGTCAGCTATGGATCGGGTGGTGCCTTGTCTGATCCACCAAGTGGCGTAAGTGCTGAACTTGTAACCTTTTCTATGCCGAAACTTGTCTACCGCTCGCATAAGGCCAATATTCCCCTCTTGGATAAGGTCGAGGAGGGACATACCATGTCCGATGTATTTCCTGGCTATGCTAACCACTAGGCGCAGGTTTGCCTCAGTGAGGTGTTCTTCTGCCCTTTTTGCCTCAGCCCTTACCTCTTCAAAGTGGGTTTTAAACTGCTCGTTATAGGAGTGAAGCTGGGAGAGGAATTTGTTGCTAGCCAGGAGAGCCTTTATCTCTTGCCCTGAAGGTTTATCTCCAATAAGGACCAACGATTGTGGTGGCAAGAGGCGGCTGTTCAAAGAAAGGTTTATTATGGCTTCCTCTGCTGCAGCAGTTTCTTTGCCTGTCTTTTGGGCAATGGCTGTTACCAATTCTAAGGCTAGCTCATTATCGATAGCAGCGCGAAATTTAGGATTTGTGCTTGTCTCTGCTAGACTACAAGAGTTCTCGATGCCACAGTGCTCTTTGACGACTTCCATGATAGGGTAAGCCCGGGATAGTTGAGAAATTAGATCAACTACTATGTCAACTGCTGAAGGAAATTTCCTGTGCTTCTTGAAGTGTGCGTCTTCAATTTTCCTCAAGTGGTTTCTTTGCTCTATTTTGCTGGATAGTTCCTTCTCTTCAGCAGCTGTGAGAAGTGGCACCCTGCCGATGTCGCGAAGGTACATGCGAGCTAAGTCATCAATTATCTCCTGTTCTTCCGCCGCTATTACTTGTGGCTTAGCTTCTTTAGTGGTCACTTCCTCCGCAGTCTCTTCCTCAAATGCGGCACCACTAACCTCAGCTTCACCCTCGTCGGCGGGAGTCTCTTCTAGAGGTGATTCCTCATCCTCATTTATGCCAGGAGTTCTGCCTTTAATTAAATCCATCATCTAACCTCTTTTGTTCTCGCTGGTTTCCCTCGTTTAATGAAGATCTCCTTGAGTTGCTCACTGGAACTTATTCCCTGTTCATCCAGTTTAGCTAGCTCGGCATTCAGGCCCTCTTTCTCCCGGGTAAGATTGAACATTAGTTCTCTACCAGCCTCCAACCTTCTTGACAATCTCTCTTGCAAACTAAGAAGGCAATCGCTCAGAGCGTGTTGCCGCTCCCAGTCATTTTTATCCAGAATTGGCTTATTCATTAAGTAGTTTAAGTGTTCTAATAGATTAGCGTCAAGTTTCTCTTTAAGTTTGGAAATATCTTCGGTGCGTTGCCACTTGATGAAAATCTCGCGATTCTCGGTGCTTTCAAAATGCTCTGCTGACAACCCTCGAGCCTCCTGGCGAAGTTCTGGATATTGGAGCAGCAGAGCCAAGCAATATTCCTCAATAGGATTGGACACGAGTTGCTGAGTGAAGCGAGATTGTTCTATTGCCTCACTTAATCGGTGTCTTTTCTTAGCGGCTGGTGATT
>JAGMBH010000152.1 GCA_023129815.1 Dehalococcoidia bacterium | reverse complement strand
CCCCAATTAGTCATTGATGCCGAGGTTACTTTATCCGCTTTCGCAGGCGACGCCTTCAACTTAATCCAACAACTGGAACCCTTCGGACAAGGCAATTCAAATCCCACCTTTCTCACTCGCCAAGTTGAAGTAATCGAATGCCGCAACTTCGGCAATCAAGATAAGCATCTAGAACTAAAACTTAAACAAGGGAATATAACCTGGAGGGCTGTAGATTTTGATTCGCAGAAAACGCAAGAGGAAATCCCTTCTTACCTAGATATTGTGTATACCATAGAGAAAAGTTTCTGGAATGGCGAACAGGTGCTACGGCTTAATCTTCGTGACTTTGCCCCAAACAAAGCAGCTATCAGCTATCAGCCATCAGGTTGATGTTGAATGCTGTCTGCTGAGTGCTGACTACTCCTCTGAAATCTGCGCATTCTGATGATTAGCCAGGGCACAGCTATCACTAATATTGCCAAACTGATGACCTGCCCTTGGTGAAGCCCTAATAAAAATGGCTCGTTCACGCGGAAAAACCTTAAACCGAAATCACCGGCAGCATAGAGGCAAAGATAAAGAAAAAATAGGGAGCCTTGTGGCTTGAGCCGATCACGCAACTGCCAGACTATGGCAAAAACTATCAGGTTCCACAATAAAAAATAAATTTGCGCCGGATAAAGCGGCACACCCCAGTATTGAACTAGAATAACATCACGAGGAGTATAAAGCACTGCACCCGGGAAAGATTGAAAGGGACTGAGCTTACCATGGCAGCAACCATTTATAGCGCAGCCAACTCTGCCTATGGCTTGAGCCAAGGGTGCTCCCACGGCAATGGCATCACCCACACCAGCCAGACTTGAGAAAGGAATCCTCCTCACCCTCATGTAGACCCACACTGCTAGAAGGGCACCAATAATAGCTCCATAGAGACTTAGCCCAGCAAAGCCAATAATTTGAATAGGTTCCTCAGGATGAGTTACCACATGGTCAATAACATGAACCAGCCTGGATACCATGAAACCACCGATGATACCCCAGAGAAAGAGGTTGTAAATAATATCCTGGGAAATGCCCAGCCTCTTTGTTTCTCGCAAAGTCATAGCTAGCAATGCCATGACTGCCAGAGCTACCGTAATTCCGTACCATCTCACCGGGAGAGAACCAATGGTAAAAGCAACGGGGTTTATGCTGATAGTGAGCATTTATCCTCTTTTGCTGAGCTTGAACCAGGGGTGATAGCTGATTATAGAGTCCTTGTCTAATTCGCCATTTACAAAATAATTGGCAATCCTCAAATAGTCTGCCACCCTATCAGGCATCAGAAAGTGCTCTTTGACATATTCATGGGCTTCTCTTCCTACGGATTCCGCCTCCTCTGGATTTCTTAATAAGTAAACAATCCTTCTTGCCGCCTTTTTTGCGCTAGTGATAAAGAAACCAGTCTCCCCAGCCCTAACTTGGATAGGAATTGCCCCCACCTCTCTGGTTATCACCGGCTTCCCTTTCCACATAGCCTCGGTGATAACTAGCCCAAATCCTTCCTTGGTAGAAGGTTGCAAAATTACCCTGGCAGCTCTTTGCAAAGCATTCACTTCCAGAGCATTAACTGCCAAATCATCTGGAAGCCTGATGACATGGATGTCCGAGTCGCTTCTTGTCTCCTCACAGACGCGGTTAAAGATTCTTTCCCCTTCAGGGTCATCAGAGGCCATATTACCAGCTACTACAAGCTGGCACTTCTCTTCCTTTCGAGCAATCTTATAAGCTTTAATTGTCGTATCAATTCCCTTCCAGGGATCAAATCTACCTATCTGAACCAACAAGGGTATGCTTTGGTCTATGCCATATTTCTCCAATACCTTAGTGATTTCGTCAGGCTTTAGTTCCTTATTCTTGATAGAAAGAGGATCGATAAAGGGAGGGCTGATATACTTCCGTAAAGGCCAGCTATCCACCACATAATGAGCACCGGAGAACATAACAGCATCATAAAAACTGGTCCAAAATGTGATAAATTGCCACAATACAGGATTGGCTTCCAAAGTATCTCCCTCTACATCAATGTGGAACCTCCATAGCCATTTTTCATTCTTTCCCTTCAAATAGCGAGCTAAGCCAAGTGGCTGTGGGTCATGCACAATCACCATATCAGGCTTATACCTTTCATGGCCTTTGGCATAGATATCAGCATTTTCCTTGAGAGTGCGATAATATCTCCTTACCATCTCTGGGGTAAGGGTTCCTTTCTTGCCTTGCAGAAGATTGTGAATGTTTTTTGTCACCCAATAAAATGCTTCCGTGCCATGCATGACCTTCCATTCATCCTCTATCCCCAGCTCATTTAGAAATGGCACCTGTGAATAAAGCATTT
>JAGMBH010000151.1 GCA_023129815.1 Dehalococcoidia bacterium | reverse complement strand
TCTCTCTCAACTTGATTAGCCAAACTAGACGAAGTAGTAATCAAAATCGCCTGCACTAAAGGGTCATGCTCAGCTTGAGCTAGAAGGTCAGCGGCGCAAAGTGAAGGGTTAGCTGTCTCATCAGCCACAATCACTATCTCACTTGGTCCTTGAAGTCCATCAATAGCCACTGTGCCATAGACCATTTTCTTAGCCAAGGTCACAAAGATATTGCCGGGGCCACAGACTTTGTCCACTTTGGGTATTGACTCAGTCCCGAAAGCTAAAGCAGCGATAGCTTGAGCCCCGCCAACTTTGAAAATACGCTCGGCCTTCGCAATATCAGCCGCTACCAATGTAGGTGCCGGGATGCTGCCATTTTTACCAGGTGGCGAAGCCACGATAATCTCCCTGACCCCAGCTATCTTAGCTGGTATGGCTGTCATTAGTACCGTAGATGGATAGGTGGCGGTACCACCGGGAATATATAAACCCACTCTATCTAGTGGCTGGACTTGCCTTGCTAAATATTGGTTAACAAATACAGTGCCACTCTTACAGGCACAAGCAAGATGGAAATCTCGTATTCTCTTAGCTGCTAATTCAAGTGCTGAGACAAGTCCCTTGCCTACTATATCGTAGGCTGCTGAAATTTCTTGCTTGCCTACCTCTAAGGAATCAAGTTCGACAGCATCTAACTTTTTAGCGTAATGGAAAAGAGCTTCATCACCTTTATCACGAACGTCACCAATGATACGTTCCACTACTTCTTTGGGGGAAAGTTCTTCTCCAAAGACGTGCTTTATTTGTGTTGCCACTTGCGGTGAGACAATGAAAGATTCCAGAAAAGTTTTTCTGGTCAGCAATTGTCTTGCCTTATTAAATCCTTTGACTCTTATCATGATAATCTTTTCACCCTCACCTTAATCCTCTCCCGTCAAGGCAGAGGAGAATTGGCCCGCAATGACAAAAGGGAGAGTTAATCATGAGAGTCCTCTGCGTAACGTTTGAATAACAAATTCAATCCCCTCCTTTTTACCAGGGAAGTCAAGGCTGTCTTTGTTTCCGATTAGACAAGCCGTGGATTCGAAAAGCACAGCGATAACTTTTAAGTCATGTTGCGCCAGTGTTTTCCCAGTTTGGGTATTGTCAATGAGTAAATCGGCATCCTCGGGCAGGAAAACTTCACTCGCCCCCCAAGTTGGGATTACCTTGTATGGGTTGATATAGTTATCTCGAAGATACTTATCCGCGATGTTTACGTACTCTGAAGCTACTCTTAATAGAGTAAGTTTACCACTTTGAATAAGCGATCTTAAGTCAGCAACGTCGGTTATAGGCATATCTTGACTCACTGCAGCCACAATTTTAACCATACCAAAGCCCAGATCAAGCAACTCCTTCACTGGGCTTGAGGGGAAACGATAAAGGTGCTCCAGCAACCAATCCTTACCGGTTATGGCTAAATCAAAATTGCCATTAGCCACTTGAAGAGGCATATCCTGAGGTCTGATTACCTTAATGCCAAGCCAATCTAAATCGGAAGAGGGGCGACGGTTCAATACTTCCTCTGTATACCCCTGAATATTAAGCCCAACCTGCTTCAAAAACTGCGCCGTAGGTAGTTGCTGATGTCCGTCAGGCAAAGCTAGCTTGATTTCCTTCGCTTGCCAATGAGATTGCTTCGTCGCTTCGCTACTCGCAAGGACCTTACTAGGGCTTGTAACAACATTATTTCGGCTTGCAATAACATTGCTAAAACAACTCAATATCTGGCTCAGATCTTTATTCTCTAAGCTTTCTCGGTTAGCGATTAGAAAGGCTGTGACCGGGAGTAACTTCATTAAGGGAACCAAACTTTGCTCCTTTATCTCATTTTCATTCCTTGCCCACAGTATTGCCAGATCAGCGCTATCTGGAGGATAAACTTCAGCAGCTCCCCATACCGGGAAAATCTTAAAGGCCTTCAACCTGAGATTTAAGGCAAAAACTTGAGCTAAATTAGGATACTCGCTTACTATGCGCCAGTTATTCCGCTTGGCTAACAATCCGTCAAGATTGGATATCCCTGCTTGGTAGCTGGCCACCGCATATACACCACCTTCACCGTAATTTAGACTTGATATTTTTACTAAGGCGCTCGCTGGATACCTCGCCAAAAGTTCCTCAACCCAATCCAAGCCACATATTCCCAAGTCATAATTGCCTATGGCTACTTGTATGGGAATATCTTTCTCCTGAAATACCTTGGCCGAAAGGCAAGAGAACCTTCTCGATTGAAGGCGATATCGCCTCGTCTTATTGCTGTAGCCTTTAATGCCCATCCCTACCCCTTTAAGCAAGTTAGCCGTAGACAGTAAGAACCTACCTTTAGGCAAGGCGAGTTTGATATGGCACGGTTGGTATTCCACAGATTATTTTACCTGCCCAGTATATTAAGAATCTCCGCCGCGGAGGCTACATCTCTCCGCTGCTTCTGCTGACGATCTATGAGCACAAATGGAGATGGCTTCTTAGTAACCGCGATAACCCAGCGATAGTTAGATGGCTCTCGTTCAGTGAAGGCGATTTCCACTGTGCGCTTTGCCTCACGAAGCGATTGAGCTAGAGTGAAGCATGTTCTCACTATCTCCAGGGTTGACTCCTCACCCTTAATTAAAATTCTAGATTCGGTGCCCTCTTTACTTCCTAATGAAAGCAATTTCATTATCGGGTCAATATAAAGGGCAAAGCCGCAAGCAGGAATATTTTTCCCGCTCATAAAGGGAATAAGGTCATCATACCTTCCTCCCCCACCTATTTTCTCCTTATCAGCTAATAACTGGAAGCAAATTCCGGTGTAGTACTCGAACCCTCGTATTGCCGTGATATCAATTTCATAATTACAGCTCAGGCTGTCTAGCAATGTGGTGATGTTTATGAAATCCTCCATACTAGACTTGAAATCCGATGAAACTTGCTGGCACAAAGCTTTTGTATTCTGCAGGAAACCGCTTGACTTTCCCTTTAGGCTTAGAAGCAGAGATAGATGTTTATCCAGTTCAGGTCTAGTTGATTTTGCCTCCATTAATGCTTGCCAATCTCCATCTAAAACACGGCTTGTTACTTTAGCCTCTTCGCCCGGGCCAAGCTTAAGTTCCTTAATCAATGCCTTCACCAAGCCAGCATGAGATAATTGTAATCTAATGTTAGCTAAGCCAAGTTTATGTACAACCTCTTTAGCCAATGAAATTGTCTCGGCATCCGCTGCCAATTTAGTACCGCCTAAAAACTCAGCGCCACACTGCCACCTCTCCCTGCTCTCCCGGCCTGTTTCTTCAAAGGCAAAGATATTAGTCACATAGAAAAGTTTAGCTATCTCGTGTTCACTTAGATTGTTAATATAAAGTCTGGCTACAGGAATAGTGCCGTCCGGGCGCAAGACTACTCTCTCACCACTCCAGCCATTCCAATCAAGAAAGGAGTATAGTTTGCCTAACATACTCGGAGTAAGCGTTCCCGCAGCCGTGAATAGATGGAGGTATTCTAAACTTGGTGTTCTTACCTCTTGATACCCATACTTGCCACAGCAATTTCGAAAGGCATCTTCGATATGCCGAAAGCGCACCATATCCCCAGGAAGCAAGTCCCGCATTCCTTTACATTTTTTGCTTTCCATTTTTTAACCTATGATATAAGTCGTTCTATTCTACACTAAGCTATGTCTGCCTTCAATGATAAATTTGAGGTTATTTAACCATACCTACCTGTCATTCTGAGC
>JAGMBH010000150.1 GCA_023129815.1 Dehalococcoidia bacterium | reverse complement strand
GCGAAGAATCTCATACCGCTCAGGGTGACAAAATAAATACCCCAAAATTTGTTGCTTTTTGTTGCTTAGTTTATAATTAACTTGAGGTTAAGGATAGATGGGTAGAACTTTACTCAGAATTTTCTTTCTTACCTTGTTTATAATCACAATAGTTGGGGCTTTGGCAGGCAGCATAATTAGCGCTTCCAGTCCAACGATTGAAATTCTTCATGTGGAAGGCACCATTGTGCCAGTGGTGGCTGATTACATTGATCGAGGTATTAGCCAGGCTGAAGATGAGAATGCTACTGTTTGCATTATTGAATTAAATACGCCAGGAGGGCTTCTCACCGCGACGGAGAAAATAGTCCAGAGCATTATGAATGCTGACGTTCCTATCGTAGTTTACGTTTCCCCTAAAGGTGCCTGGGCTGCTTCAGCAGGAACCTTCATTACCTTATCCGCCCATATAGCCGCCATGACACCGGGCAGCACTATTGGCGCTGCCCATCCCGTAGCTGCTGGGGGAGAGGAAATACCAGAAGAGCAAATGAAAAAGATAGTCGAGTTCTCAGCTAAGTGGATGAAAACCATTGCTGAGGAGCGTGGTCGCAACATGGAAGAGGCTGAACTAGCCGTGACAGAAAGTAAATCCTTTACTGATGTTGATGCCCTGGAATGTAACCTTATTGATATGAGAGCAGATAACTTGAAAAGCCTTATTTCCCAAATCAATGGCTGGAAAGTTACTTTAGCCAATGGCGAGGAAGTTACTATTAACACTACGGGCTACGAGACAATTAGAAATGAAATGAATGCCATTGAGCAGTTCTTGCAAGCCATCAGCGACCCAAATATTGCCTACATCCTGCTTACCCTGGCTACCATAGGGCTAATCACTGAGATTTCCAACCCAGGGTTAATTTTCCCCGGGGTAGCCGGTGGCCTTAGCTTGCTCTTGGCTTTTTACTCCTTGGGAGTGCTTAATGCTTACTGGGGAGGTGTAGCACTTATCTTGCTTGCTATGGGGCTTTTTATCGCCGAGTATTTCACCACTAGTTTTGGGTTACTGACTGCCGGAGGCATAATCGCGCTGGTTATGGGCTCGCTAATCTTATTCAGCCATAGCCCAGGAATAGAGGTGAATCGTGGACTAATTGTCGGTGTCACAATTGCCATTGCCGCCTTCGCCATCTTCGTCATTGGTGCTATTATTAGAGGTCAGAAGAGACGCAAGGCTACTGGCGCTGAGGGCATGATAGGGAAAATAGCTATAGCTAAAACACCCCTTGATCCCACAGGCACTGTTCTAGCTGAAGGCGAACTGTGGACAGCCATAGCTGAAGAGGGTAAAATAGCACCACGTGAGGAAGTGATTATAACCAAAGTAGAAGAATTGAAATTGCGGGTGACAAAAAAATCTAAAGAATAGGAGGGTAGTTTGCTATTCATGGAATCGCCCTTTGTCGAATCATTACCTGAAGAGTTAGAAGCACTATTTAAGGCGTTGTCTAAAGCGTTATTTAAAGTATCAGAAGCACTATCTGTGGGAATAACAGGGCCTGTTATTGTAGTCATAATTTTTGCTGTTGCTTTTATTGCCTTTGTCATTTTTGCTATCATTAAAGATAAAAGACGAAAACTCGCTACCGGCACAGAGGATATGATAGGTAAAGTAGCTGTAACGCAAACAGAACTCAATCCTACAGGCACAGTTTTGGCTGAAGGCGAACTTTGGACAGCCATAGCCGCGGGGAGTAAAATAAAAGCTGATGAGGAGGTGGTCATAACTAAAGTAGCAGGCTTGAAATTGTGGGTAACAAAAAAATCTAAAGAAAAGGAGGACAAATAACATGGTAACAGGTTGGATTTTTTACATTATTATCGCCCTAGCAGTAATACTACTTCTGTCAAATGCGCTCAAGGTCGTTCAAGAATATGAAAGAGGAGCTGTTTTCCGACTGGGCAGATACGTTGGCCTCAGGGGACCCGGCCTTATTATCCTCATACCTTTCATTGAGCGTATAAGGAGGGTTGACCTTCGTGTAATCACTATGGATGTTCCGGAGCAGGAATGCATGACTGTGGACAATGTTACCGTCAGAGTTGATGCCGTAGTTTACTTTCGCGTGCTTGATGCAGCAAAAGCCATTCTTAAAGTAAATAACTATATCAAGGCAACCCACTTGCTGGCCCAGACTACCTTACGGAATGTCGTCGGGCAATCTGAATTAGACGAGTTACTAGCTCATCGAGATCGGCTTAATGAAAAGATGCAAACGATTGTTGATGAAGGCACAGACCCTTGGGGGATAAAAGTAAGCATGGTAGAAACTAAGGAGGTACAATTGCCCGAAAATATGAAACGGGCTATGGCGGCACAGGCTGAAGCCGAGCGAGACAGAAGAGCTAAAGTCGTCCATGCCGAGGGGGAATACCAGGCAGCTGAAAAGCTAGCTCAAGCTGCTGAAGTCATGTCCAAGCAACCCGCAGCCCTACAGCTTCGCTATATGCAAACACTAACCGCTATTGCTACGGAAAGAAGCAATACCATTCTTTTCCCCTTACCTATGGATATACTACCTGCTCTTACGGGCAGAAGTAGTCCTGATAAGAAATAGCTAAATTGTTAGCCGTAGCATGGCGACCAAAAAACCAAAGTCCTGGGCATAGTTGGTAGCCCACGCTACCATGGCAATACTGCCCTCGTGCAGCAGGCGATGTGTGGCACTAGCGGACAGGGAGCGTAAATAAAAATTATTATCCTCAGCGAACTTAACATAGCTCCTTGCCGCTATTGCGATAAATGTTGGGAAGCTAGTAAGTGTGTCATAGAGGCAGAGATTAAACCTGAGCAACACCAATCAGATCAGCTAAATTGTGGATTCCTTTATCGCTCATAAAATGCTTTATCCCTTCCAATATATCAAGGCTGGCACGAGGGTTGGTTAAATTGGCGCTACCGACTTGTACTGCGCTAGCCCCACACATAATGAATTCTAAGGCATCTGCAGCACAACTAATACCACCACAACCTATCAATGGGATATGCACAACCTTAGCTACTTCATACACCATATAAAGTGCTATGGGTTTGATAGCAGGACCAGAAAGTCCACCAGTAATATTCCCTAAGCACGGTTTTCTTTTGCTTATGTCAATCGCTATCCCTTTCACCGTGTTAATCAAAGATATGGCATCAGCTCCAGCACTCTCCACTGCTAAGGCAATTTCCTTAATATCAGTCACATTAGGGCTTAGTTTGACCATGACGGGCAGGCTGGTCACAGCTTTAACCGCAGAAGTTACTTCAGCAGCAAGTTTTGGGTTTACTCCAAACTCAATTCCACCCACTGAAATATTAGGGCAGCTAATGTTTAATTCAATGCCGCTTACCCCGGGTATGCCTTCCAACTTGGCCACTGCACTAGCATATTCAGCAATTGTTTCTCCGGCAATGTTAACAATGACAGGAACTCGCCAGCTTGCCCATATGGGGGCTTTATCCCTGATCACAGCATCAACGCCAATATTCTCCAAACCTACAGAGTTGAGCAAGCCACCCACTATTTCCACCAATCGTGGTTGAGGATTGCCCCTCCTTGGCATAAGAGTAGTGCCTTTACAAACAATTGCCCCTAGCTTCTGTATGTCAATAAGCCCGCTATATTCCGTGCCATAACCAAAAGTGCCCGAAGCTGTCATCACTGGATTATCCAGCATTAACCCTTTAGGATGACGCGGAGCTAGCTGAACGCGAAGATTTAACGAATTAGTTCTCACAGCTATAATTTTATTATAGCAGGGTAGCCTCTGAAGCGATATGCCTTGTATCACCAGCTATGTTAAAATTTAACCAATGCCAGAAATAGCTTACCTTATTCGCCCTATGGAGGATGCGGATATTCCCCAAGTAACTGAGATTGACCGCGAGGCTTTCCCTGGCGAGTCGCTGTTTCGCCCTTACACTTCATATAAGCAGGAGATTCACAATTCATTAGCCCACTACATAGTAGCTTGTATTGAGAAGGGGACTGGACCAAAACCAAGCCGGGAAGATAGGCAAAAGAAGTCCTGGCTCAAGCGCCTCTTGGGCCATCACCATTTAGCTATTAGCACGAGTGCGGTGCGAAACAACCTCTATAGTAAAGAATACATAGTTGGCTTCGCTGGCTTCTGGACTATGCTAAATGAGGCCCACATCATCGCTATTGCGGTAAGAAATAATTATCGCCGCAAGGGAATAGGCGAAGGACTGCTCATTTCAGTTATTGAGGTGGCTACTCAATTACATGCCAATGTAATCAGCTTAGAAGTGCGTGCTTCTAATGTGGTAGCACAGGCACTTTATAAGAAATATGGATTTCGAGTAGCGGGCAATCGCCCAAGGTATTATTCAGATAACGGCGAAGACGCTGTGTTTATGAGCACAGATACTATTACTTTGGCCCCCTTCCAAGCTCACTTCCAGCGACTGAAAGAAGCTCATAGCCAGAGGTGGGAAAAAATCTTCACAATTCAATTAGCTTGAACCGAAATAGGTTACTAAATTCTGCTCCCCTGCTTTACGACTCTACTAATGACATCTGAATCTTCGCAGCCGTCTTATGTCAACTATACTTGCTCAGGATAGCCTTGAAGGAATCTATGACAAAAACTAGCTGTTCTTTATCAGCGGCAAAGGTAGAGAGTTTAAAAGCTTTTGTCAGACCTGGCTGCAGCCCCCAAATGCCTCTGCCCTTAAGCTCCTTGTACAGGAAATATCCCCTCTCTCGAACACGCTTGGAGATGTCATAGAGCATCGGAGCTTCAAAGTGCAGTAAGTCATGTCTATGCGGTCTTTCCCCCAATTGCTTGAATCCCAATTTCTCCAGTTCACCGGAAAACCATTGCGCCTTTAATACTTGCTCATCCCAATGGTTAACCCTTTCTTTTACATAAGGAAAGGAAGCCATGAGCGTAATAAGTGGGACACCCCTCAAAGTACAACCGAGAAGCTCAACTTCTTTGTTATCAAATAGTTCGGATTTCCTCAATATAATTTCTTCCCACTTCTTTTTCATTCCCAATACACCGCAAGGCCCGGCAGAAGCCATACTTTTGTGACCACTGCCAATAATGAAATCGGCTCCGATTTCCATCATGCTTATAGGCATTCTGCCCACTGCATATGCACCATTAAGGATATAAGGGATACCATATTCTTGAGCAATTTTCCCCAGCTTTGTGGCATCAGGAAGATTTCCATAATTGCCATCGGGGTAGGTTAATAAAATTAATTTAGGATTATGCTTCTCCATAAGTGGTATATAATCGTTAACGTCAATCCTGAATTCTGGATAGCCAGAGTGAGGTACCTCGATAACATTCAACCCTACCCTTTCAGCGGCAACAATTGTAGTGTAATGCCTGTTACCGTCAACAATGATTGAATCACCTGGCTTGGCCAAAGAATGCATTACCATAAATTTAGCTTCTCTTGCCCCATGAGTTATGGTAGCAACCTCACAACCTAAGAATTGGGGTAAAAGTTCGTGCACAAAGTTTTGGACAGGAGGATTTGTTATGTTGCACAGGTTGCCGAGGCAAAAATCACAAACGGAATATCCATCTCCAAACTCTATTAAAGCCTCTTTAGCAGCATCAGTGAGAATGCCTCCCGTTTGTAAAGGCATGATATTTATAAGACCTTTGTGTAATCTGTGTAATGCACCAAGTTTCTGTAATGGTTTGTTCTTTGCTTGCTTCGCCAGCTTTTC
>JAGMBH010000015.1 GCA_023129815.1 Dehalococcoidia bacterium | reverse complement strand
TACCAAATTATTGCGCTCCAAGCTTGGCTCACTGCACTTAAAAGAGATTTCCTCAGCTAGCTGAAATCTAAGGGTGTCACACAAATTTATTGTCTGAAAAATACTGGAGATTTGGTGATAACCGTCATACTTTCTTAGCACTTCGAGAACAAGGTTTATTTTGGCTGGCGCATAAATAGTTAGCATAGCGATTATTTCCTAAAGGGGGCAAAAACCTCCCCTAGCTCTTTCCACTCTCCCAGATTAAGCGTTTCAGCCCGTCGTTTAGCTTCTATTCCAGCCTTTCCCAGCAACAAAGCGACCTGGCTGGGCGGCATTCCCAGAGCCTGAGCCAAGGAATTGCGGAGCTGTTTGCGTGGTGACCTAAAACCACAGCTAACTATATCAAAAAAACTGTCAACATCGCAGACCTCGATAGGCGGTTTGGAGTAAACATCAAGGCGTAAAATAAGAGAATCCACCTTCGGCGGTGGATAGAAACTTCCCGCTGGCACAAAGGCTATGATAGTCGGTTTACTATAAAATTGAGTGCTAACACTAAGCAGGCTCATCTTACCAGGATTAGCAGCTATAGCCTCACCAACTTCCTTCTGCACCATTACCACCATTAACGAAGGCTTAGCCCAAGCCTCTAAAAAATGACGCAGAATTGGTGAAGTAATATAATAAGGAAGATTAGCTACTACTTTATAACCTTGTGCCAACTCAGGAATAGTCAAATAATCTCCCAAAAGCTGCTGTGGAGCAATCTTGAGTATATCAGCGTGGATAATTTTGACATTGGAGAAAGAAGCTAAACTTTCCCTTAACATTCTAACTAATTTGAAATCGAGTTCCACAGCGATAACTTTACCGGCTACCTCAGCTAGCCTTTTAGTCAGTATGCCTAAGCCTGGCCCTACCTCAACTATAATGTCTTTGCGACTAAGTTCAGCAGCAGATAGAATACACTCCAACATATCTTCATCAACAAGGAAATGCTGTCCCAATCTTTTTTTGGCCTTAAGGCCAAACTGCTGAAGCAAGGCTTTAACTGGAGATGTTTTCACGACCTAATTGGAAATATTAGCGATAAAAACTAGCTATATCAACTCCGAAGGCATATAATTAGCTGTCGGGTAGATTGTTGCATGATGCTCAATGGCTAAAAAATACGCTGTTGTTATAGTCGGTGGCGGTCCGGCAGGTATCTTTGCTAGTTTAGAGCTATCTAATGCCGGCATTGATGTTTTGCTTCTAGACAAAGGGAGAGAAATCGATGCTCGTAGTTGCCCAATTCAAAAGGGAAACGACCACTGCATACTTTGCTCACCTTGCCATCTAGTAAGTGGTTTCGGAGGCGCTGGAGCTTTTAGCGATGGCAAGTTAACTTTGTCTACTGAGGTGGGCGGCCGACTCAAAGAGCTAATTGGCCCTGACCAAGCCAAAATGCTTGTTGATTACATTGACACTATTTATCTCAATTTTGGCGCTCGGCACAAAGTTTATGGAATAGGAGGAGAGGTAGCTGAGCTAGAGCACCAAGCTACCTTAGCCGGGCTCAGACTAATCCCGGTCAAATTACGCCACCTAGGGACAGAGCGCTGCCGCCAAGTATTAAAGGCTATGCAGAGGCAATTATCATCTAAAATAGACATAAAGCTAAGAACAGAGGTTAAGAGCATCGTAGTTGAAAATGGCACAGTCAAAGCTATCGAACTAGCTAATGGTGAAAGATTGAGTTGCTCCTACCTAATATTGGCTCCGGGAAGAGAAGGATCAGAGTGGCTAACCAGCGAAGCCAAAAAACTCAAACTCAGCCTCAACTCTAACCCCATTGATGTTGGTTGCAGAATCGAAGTACCATCAGCAACCATGGAAGAACTAACTTCAGTATTATATGAATCAAAACTCGAGTTCTATTCCAAGACCTTCGATGACCGGGTCAGAACATTCTGCATGTGCCCAGGTGGCGAGGTAATTATGGAATCCACCGGAGGCTCTGACCCAGTAGTTACAGTCAACGGGGTTGGCTACGCCAAGCATAGAACAAAGAATACTAATTTTGCCATTTTAGTATCTACATCTTTCACCGAGCCCTTCCACGAACCCATCGCCTATGGTAAATATCTGGCGCGGTTAACCAATCTCATTAGTGGCGGTGTCTTAGTGCAACGGCTGGGGGATTTAATGGATGGCCGCCGTTCCACAGAAGCTCGCCTCAAACGCAGCCTTGTAGAGCCAAGCTTAAAGGCGGCAACCCCGGGGGATTTAAGCTTCGCCCTCCCCTACCGTTATCTCAAAAGTATAGTCGAGATGCTCCAAGCTATGGATAAATTAGCCCCAGGAGTTGCTTCTCCTCACACTTTGCTTTACGGAACAGAGGTTAAGTTTTATTCCAGTCAACTGAAGTTGACCCCATGCTTGGAGACTGAGATTAGTAATATGTTCGCTGCTGGCGATGGTGCCGGTATAAGCCGAGGCTTAGTCCAAGCCTCAGCTTCGGGAGTAGTAGCAGCTAGAGAAATATTGAAGAGAATAGGCAAAAAATGACAAATCCCAAGCACGAAATCCGAAATCCTAAACAATATCAAAGCACTAATGACCAAAATTCAAAATAAAATGAGTTTTAGTATTTGAATTTAGACATTTGGATTTGTTTAGGATTTAGTGCTTAGTATTTAGGATTTAAGTTGAAGGGGTTCACAGTCTTTGGCATCGATTTAACCTCAACTGAAAATAAACCTACTGCTTGCTTTGGTTTAGATGACAAGCTACAAGTCGTTTACCTCGGCTTACTAGCTAGGGATAGCGACATTATTGACCTCATAAATCTCTATTCTCCGAAGATAACAGCCATTGATGCTCCTTTGAGCCTGCCAGTGGGGCTATGTTGCCTTGAAGAGAGCTGTAGTTGCCAACCACGGTCAAAGAGGAAAAACAGGCAGTGCGACCAAGAATTGAGGAAAGGGGGTATTTCCTGTTATCCCACGACAAAAAAGACTTTTATTAAACCTTTGATTTATCGCGGTATTGCGCTTAAAAATAAGCTCTACCAGATGGGATTTAAGGTTATTGAAGTTTATCCTTATGCCAGCAAAGTTCGTTTGTTTGGCAAACCCATACCAAGGAAAAACACACCCCTAGGGATAGCCTTCCTCAAAGAACGTCTAACAAACCTTTTACCGGCTCTTAAACCATATTTGGACATTTTCAACCATGACCTCTGCGATGCCGCTATAGCAGCTTACACCGCTTTCCTCTATTGCCAAAATATGGTGGATGCTGTAGGCAATGAGGAAGAAGGATTAATTTTTATCCCACTCGAGCAGCTGAGTCACCACTGAACCTAAGCTAGAAGAATTACCTTGACCTCCAATCCTTCCCTTGCTAAACTGAGTAGGTGTTATCAGGCAATCTAACAGGCAGCTTTCAAGGGTCCCCTGACAGGGGTTTGGTGGAAGTTTTCACCGGTGATGGCAAAGGAAAAACATCAGCTGCTTTAGGAGTAGCGCTTAGGGCTTTAGGACATGACTTAAAAATCTTCATTGTGTTCTTCATGAAAGGCAGCTTCCCTTGCGGAGAACAAAAAACTTTATCTCAGTTGCCAAACGTCACTTTTGTCAGATTTGGACCGGAGACCTTTGTTGATCCCAATAACATAACTAAAGCAGACAAAGAAGAAGCAAAAAAGGCTTTGAATGCAGCTAGGAAAGCAATTCTTAGCAATGCTTATGACATAGTAATCCTCGATGAAATCAATGTGGCTGCAGCCTGGAAGCTCATTGACGTTGATGAGGTAATAAAGCTAATACAGGAAAGACCGGAAAAGGTAGAACTTATCCTCACCGGACGCTACGCCGATGATAAGCTCATTGACCTAGCTGACTTAGTTACTGATATGACCAAGGTAAAGCATCCCTACGACAAAGGAATATCAGCCCGTAAGGGCATTGACTACTAAGCAAAGGAGGGCATGATGGATATAACTTTAAGCGTTATTAAGGCAGATGTTGGTGGCTACGTAGGGCATTCCAGCTCCCACCCAGATGTAATACAAAAAGCCAAGGAAAGCCTAGAACGTGCTAAAGAGCAAGGATTGCTCGTTGACTATTATGTCACTGCCTGTGGCGACGACCTTCAATTAATAATGACTCACCAGCAAGGTGAAGATAGTGAGCAAATCCATAAATTAGCCTGGGATACATTCGTGGAATGCACCGATGTAGCTAAAAGGCTAAAGCTTCATGGCGCTGGACAAGACCTTTTATCTGATGCCTTTTCTGGCACTATTAAAGGACTAGGACCCGGTGTAGCTGAGATGCAGTTTACCGAGCGCACAGCTGAAACCATTGTCATATTCATGGCAGACAAGACAGCCTCCGGCGCCTGGAATCTGCCACTATACAAGATCTTCGCTGATCCCTTTAATACCATCGGACTGGTGATTGCCTCCAATATGCATTCTGGCTTTACCTTCGAAGTTCATGATGTTCTGAAATCTAAAAAAATCGCCTTCAAGGCTCCCGAGGAAACTTATGACCTGCTTATCTTTCTGGGATCACCAAGTCGCTACGCTCTTAAGGCAGTACATCACAAAGAAACTGGCGAGATTGCTGCTTCTTCCTCTACTCAGAGGCTGGCTCTAATTGCCGGCAGATATGTGGGTAAGGATGATCCCGTGTGTATTGTCAGGGCTCAGGGTATGTTTCCTGCGGTGGGTGAGATACTTGAGCCTTTTGCCTCACCCAATATAGTGAAGGGCTGGATGAGGGGCTCTCACCATGGCCCCCTGATACCGGTTTCCTTCCGTGAAGCTAGAGCTATTCGTTTCGATGGCCCACCAAGAGCGATAGCTGCTGGTTTTCAACTGGCAAATGGCAAGCTTATCGGAGCCGCCGATCTCTTCGATGACCCTTCCTTTGATTTAGCTCGCCAGCAAGCCCTTGCTATGGCTGACTTCTTACGCCGTATGGGGCCGTTCGAGCCTCATCGCCTGCCACTAGAGGAAATGGAATATACTACCATGCCTGAAGTGAGTAAAAAATTAGCTTCCAGATTCCAGAACATCTAACCACAATAAAATGCCTAAGCTCCTTCTAGCTAGCACCAACCGGGGGAAAATTAAGGAATATCGCTTTCTCCTCGGTAACCTTGGCTATCAAATAAGCACACTCGCTGAGCAAGGAATAAGTAAAATTGCCACTGAGTCGGGAAATAGCTATGAACAAAATGCTCAATTGAAAGCCGTCGCTTATGCTAAATTAAGCCAACTTATTACCCTTGCCGATGACTCAGGGCTTGAGGTGGATGCCTTGAGCGGCGAGCCAGGAATTCATTCAGCCCGCTTTGCCGGCAAGGAGGCCACAGATGCAGATAAGGTAAAAGCTCTCCTGACTAGACTTGACAGCGTTCCTTGGGAAAAAAGAACTGCTCACTTCAAATGCGTTATCATCATAGCTACACCAAAAGGGCAACTATGGGTAATGCATGGTGAGTGTCATGGCATGATTGCCTTTGAAGCCAAAGGAAAAAATGGCTTCGGCTATGACCCCATTTTTTATCTCCCAGAGATGGGCAAAACCATGGCTGAGCTCCCCCCGGAGACAAAAAACAAAATCAGCCACCGAGGTCAGGCTAGCCAAAAAGCAAGGCAAACATTAATGCGACTTCACGCCCAACTGAGCGTTTAGCGGCCCTCACCTGTCATTCTGAG
>JAGMBH010000149.1 GCA_023129815.1 Dehalococcoidia bacterium | reverse complement strand
GTTGGTGGCGGTGAAAATCACCGTATGAATCTGGGCGATGGCATACTTATTAAAGATAATCATCTGGCAGCTCTTCGTAGCCGTGGATTAAGCCTCAAGGAAATTATAGCCAAGGCTCGGCAAAATGCTCCAAAAAGGCTAAAGATCGAAGTGGAGGTCAAGACTGTGCCAGAAGCCTTGGAAGCTGCTGAGGCTGGGACAGATGTCGTTATGCTGGACAATATGAGTCTTGGAGATATGCGTCAGGCAGTTAAGATGATAGGTGGTCGTGTCTTAATTGAAGCCTCGGGAGGAATTACCCTAGATAGAGTTCGTGCTGTGGCTGAAACTGGCGTTGATTTTATTTCAGTTGGCGCCCTTACCCACTCAGTCAAGGCTTTGGATATTAGCCTAGAGGTCGAATCACCTTCCTGGCAATAACTAGATAGCGTTTTGGATTATCCTCCAAGCTGGTTACTGTCAAACCAATCTGCCCTATTAGCTCTCTTAGCTCGGTTTCATCTGGCAGAAGGGCAGCGCCAACCATGCCACCAATGGATTGATGCAGTTGATTGATAGCATCTCGGCTGGCAGTATGACAGATGACTAACTGGCCATTGCTTTTAAGCACTCTGGCTATCTCCTTTAGCGCTTTAGCTTTGTTGTTGAAATGAGGGAAAACGCTATTGCATATAGCTAAATCAATGTAGTTATGCGGCAATGGGATAGCTGCAGCATCTGCTTGAACAAAATCCACAATGGACTGGAATCCCTTGGCTTTAGCCTCATGTAACATCTTTGCCGAGAGATCTAAGGCTATAATTCTTCCTTCGCCTCCTACTGCCTCAATTAGAAAAGGCAATAGAATGCCTGTGCCGCTGCCAATGTCAAGTACATGACTCCCGAGTTTGATATCTAGCTCCTGGATAATATTGCTGAGGCATTCCAGCCTCTCTGGAGTAACCTCCCTATCCCAATTCGGAACTAACTGGTCAAAGTAATCTTGAAGTTGCATAGCTAACCTGCTAATTGAGCCTGTTGCCATCTTTTCAGCTTCCTCTTAGGAGAGAATGCTGTTGCCAGACCAAAGATGATAGACGAAGTGATTACAATGGAGGCGCCCGAGGGGAGATCCAGAAAATAGGAGGTAGCCAGTCCAGCCCAGCAAGAGATAATGCCGAAAACCGAGGCGATAAGAAGCATGCGCTTTAAACTGTAAGTAAGTTGATAAGCAGCAGCGGCAGGATTAAGAATCAGACTATAGATGAGCAAGCCACCGATGCTTCGCAGTGAAGCAGTGATGGTCACCCCGGTGGAAAATAGTATGCCATAGAAAATAAGCGTTGCCGGGATGCCCACGGCTAAGGCTACCTGACGATGGCAAATCACCGCCTGAATCTCTTTGTAGAAGGCAACCGCCAATCCAGCTATTATAGCTGTCACTAGGGCAAGGAAAATTAAATTTCCTCGGCTGACAGTCAGTATGCTCCCCCAGAATAAGTTTAAGGCTTCGGTTCTGGAGCCAGGTATCATGCCCATGAAAAGGAATGCCAGTCCCAGCATTAAAGAGAAAACAATGCCAATTGAAGTATCAGGATTTAGCTCGCCTCGGTCAGCCATGGGTCCAATAATAGCTGCTGAAGCTAGACTAAAGAGTAATGCCCCGACGAGGGGATTAAAGCCCAGCCAGACACCGAGGAGGGCACCAGCAAAGGCAGCGTGGGCAATGCATACCCCGATAAAGGAGAGATGCATAGTAACTACAAAGACACCTACGACAGAGCAGGTTATGCCACCACACAATCCAGCGAGGATGGCATTTTGCATAAATTGATACTGCAGAATAGAAAAATCCATGTTATTCAGAAAGCAACCTCAGCTTTAGCCGGTATTGAAATAGGAGCCCCATAAAGTTGGCTTAGTATCTCTTCTTTAAGCATTGACTCCGGGCTACCTTGTTGCCATATTTTGCCTTCCTTCATCAGAATCAGCCGCTGGCAAATGGAAGGTAGTTGTCTAAGGTCATGAGTGACGAATAGAGTAGTCATATGGTATTCTCTATGAATAAGCTGTATCAGGCTCAAGATTTCTCGTTGGGCTTGTGGGTCTATCGAAGCTGTGGGCTCATCAAGGAGAAATATTTCAGGCTGCTGAACTAAGGCTCGGGCAATAGCCGCCCTTTGGTATTCACCTCCTGAGAGATGTCCTATGGGGCGTTGAGACAAATGAGCCATGCCAACCATATCCAATACTCTATCTACATCCTCCCATTGAGCCTGTGTCGGGCGATGTAATAGACCCAGGCGGCCATAGCGGCCTACCATCACTGTCTCTCTGACATTGATGGGCAACCGTGGGTCAATATTCTCAACTTGCGCCACATAGCCTATGCGCTTTCTCAACTTGATGCCGTTTCTTCCATTAACAGGCAATCCTAATACCAAGGCTTGACCTTGAACCAGTTTGCCCAAGCCATTGATAACGGTAAGCAAAGTGGTTTTGCCAGCACCATTGGGCCCAA
>JAGMBH010000148.1 GCA_023129815.1 Dehalococcoidia bacterium | reverse complement strand
TCACCCCCAAGGAATTTTTCCAGGCGCTGGAGCAGACTAAAAAGAAGTTCGAGGTTGTGGAAGGGGAACTATATGACAATGAGCTTGTAGATGTATTTCCACAGGTTTGCACCAGCCGACTATGGATAGTGCAAAGCTCTAGGGAATGCGAAGGCTTACTTATGGCTGCAGAGGAATTTGCTACCATCGCTTGGCTGCTCGGCGCTGACTATCCCACTTCTGAACTGCATGAGGCCTGGGAAAATATCCTTTTTATCGCTTTCCATGACATCGTCACTGGCTGTGGGGTGGATGAGATTTATGAAGAGGTAAAAGAGATTTGCTCCTCCCTTAAAGCAAAACTTACCCATAGCTTAAATCAATCCTTGTCTTATATCGCCGGAAAGGTTGGCACTGGTGGTGAAGCGCTCTTGGCATTCAATCCCTTGCCCTGGAGAATGCGGAATTGGGGTGAAGCTGAGCTAAAATTGCCCCAAGGATATGAGGGTGTCCCGGGGATAAAGGAAAAAAAAGAGGTAGAGAGTGAGGTTATAGAGATAGGGAAAAGTGAAGAAGATAAGATTGAAGGAGCAAAAATAGGCTTTACCTGTGACCTCCCACCTTTGGGTTACAAGATGTATAAACTAACCCCGCCCCCGTGTCATTGTGAGCCGAAGGCATGGCAAGCCGAAGGTGGGATAAAGGTTGAAGGGGAAATCGTAGAAACTCCGTTCTATAAAGTGGCTGTGAATAAGGAGACCGGCATAATCGAGGTCTCAGATAAAGAAGGCGAACTTTTGGTTAGGGGAAATGAAATCTTTATCGATGATGAGATAGGTGACCTTTACTATCACCGCTCTAGATTTGCTGATCTTATAAAGAGCGAATCTGGAGAGGGGCTTAAATACGGAAGTTTTAAACCCAAGAACTTCAGGATAGAGAAGGGAGTTTTGCAGGCGAAGATAATTTTCGAGGATGAGTATTATTGCCTCACTTGGCCTTATAGGTTAAAGGAAAGGTTTCCCCCCATGCTTTATAAATATAAAACGCTGGATATCCATAAAGAGGTTATAGTTTTCCGAGACCTCCCCCGAATTGAGTTCATCACTAAGATTGAGAATAAATATCCTAACATAAGGCTCAGTGTTAAGTTTGATACGGGGATGGAGAGGAAGGTCTATTTCCGGGAGACACAATTTGGGGTTGTTCCTGAGCCTACAGAATACTTCACCAGCAGGGAAGAAGGATTTAAGCCTTCAGGAATACCTAATTTCCTCAGCTGGTTTGACCTGAGCAATGGAATAAGAGGGATAACCTTTATGAACAAAGGGTTGCCGGCAGCTATGATAATGAAAGGCGCCGTCTTCATCAGGCTTTTGAGAAGTGTCTATGGGCTTTCCGCTGATGGAATAGCTGGCCCCCTAGTTCCTACCCCGGATGCCCTAGAGCTTAGACCTTACCTCTTTGAATATGCCCTTCAGCCTCATGAGGGTGATTGGAGGCAAGCTAAAATGTATAAGCAAGCTCAGGATTTCCACCACCTGCCCTATTGTATTCAAACAAACTCCCAAGGAGAACTCCCGGAAGAATTCTCCTTCTTAAAACTTTCCCCCGATAACCTTATCCTCTCAGCGCTTAAAAAGGCTGAGGATAGTGATGAAGTAGTCTTAAGGTTCTTTGAAACGATCGGAGAAGCTACTGTGGCCGAGCTTGAGCTATTTAGGATGATTAAGCGGGCTGCGGTTGTCGACTTGCTCGAGCGGGAGCTATATGAGCTCAAGGCAGATGGTAATAAGTTGCGGTTAGAAGTTAAGCCCTTTGAGATAGTAACCTTAAAGCTTAAACTTTAGGGCTAAGATTTGTTTTCGGGAGGTCAAAGTGGGAATTGATATTAAACTCACGAGGAGCGAAAAGAACCCAATCTTATGTTCTACCGAGAGGTGGTGGGAGAACAGACTTGTGTCTAATGCAGCTGTCCTGCAGCTAGGAGATAAAATACACCTTATATATACTGCTCATGGTGAGGATGGTATTGCACGCCTCGGTTATGTCAGACTAAAAAATATAGATGAGGTGGAGGAAAGGTTGCCATATCCGGTATTCATGTCGGTGGAATGGTTTGAGCCCAACGGAGTGGAGGATCCGAGGCTAGTTATTATCGAGGATAGGGTCTTTATGCTTTATGCCGGGAAGGAGAAGGATTGGGCGCGTGTGTGCGAAGCCCATATATCCTTGAACGATTTTAAGGAGGCTAAATGGGCATGGAGCAGGCACAGGCTTATCTTGCCGATAATGATTGGAATTCACAATAGAAACGCCACTTATTTCCCAAGAAAACTTGACGGGAGATTGGTGCTATTACATCGTCCTATGACCATGGCAGAGAATATATGGCTCTCCTTTTCATATGATAGAATTCATTGGTATGAGCATAAAGAGATCCTGAAGACACGTCCTTTCCACTGGGATGATGCCAAGGTAGGGGTAGCCGGGCCTCCAATCGAACTTGAGGAAGGATGGCTTCTAATTTATCACGGCGTTGAGGCTAAAACATGGACATATCGTCTTGGGTGTGCCTTATTAGACAAAGATCATCCTGAAATTGTCCTTGATAGGTGTAGTGAGCCTATCCTTGAGCCGGTAGAAGATTACGAACTCTCGGGCACTGCTCCAAATGTGGTGTTTTCCTGTGGAGCAGCTGTCTTTGAAGATACATTGATACTTTACTACGGCGCCGCCGATAAGGTTATTGGAGTGGCTACAGGGAAGCTTCCTGGAAAGCCGGTCTGAGAAAAATTATTGAATGGTAAGTTCAGCCAAGAGATTGCTTACAGTCTTGTCCTTCTTAACGGGATGGCGCAGTGGCTTTTCATGATTTACCTCATACCGATTTTTCCTTCCCACTCTCTCTTTCTTGATGTAGTTTGCTGAATGTAGGTCAGGCTAACGGGCCTTCAAAGAGTAGTTCCTTTAGCGCTTGGTGCAAGCAAAGAACGGGCTTGGGATCAGAAGGATAACATACCACAATTATTTCTCTATAGCTTCAGGTTACCCATTTTCCTGTTCAAAGCTGACTAACTTGTCTAGTAGAACTACTCCTTTCCAAATTCCTTGAACCGGTAGCCTATTCCTCGTTCACCCAAGATATATTTCGGGTGCTTGGGATCCTCCTCAATCTTCTGGCGCAGATAGGTAATGTAGAGCCACAGATAGTGGTCTTCATCTCGGTATTCATAACCCCAGACTTTTCTTAACAGGGTCTCATGGGTAAGGACACGGCCAGCATTGCTCACCAGATGGTACAAAAGTCGATATTCAGTAGGCCTGAGGTGGACCTCTTTACCTTTGACTATGACCTTATACCGACTGAAGTCGATGGAGAGATTATCGTCCACATGTATTTCGCTCTTTGGCACAGGGCTAGGCATTTCAACACGGCGCAATACCGCTTTTACCCGTGAGACAAGCTCCTTTGGGCTGAAAGGCTTGGTAACATAGTCATCGGCGCCTAGGTCAAGCCCCTTTACCTTATCAATTTCTTCGCCCTTCACAGTGAGCATAATCACTGGCACGGTGGAGACCTCGCGAATCTTTTTTAGGGTCTCAAAACCATCCATCTCCGGCATCATGACATCGAGGATAACTAGTTCGGGCAATTCTTCAGTCAGCTTCTTCAACGCCTCGTAGCCGTTAGAGGTACCGGAGACCTGGTAACCCTCTAGTTCCAGATTCATGGCCACCGCTTCGATGATGCGTGGTTCGTCATCCACAACTAGAATCGTCTTATCTTGTTTTCTTCTAGGTTCCGTCATACGCAGCCTCAATTCCTTGCCATCTTCAATCTCTATTCTTGTTCGCCCATAGGCAGAGTAAAAGTGAAGTGAGAACCCTTTCCCAGCTCACTTTCTACCCCGATTCGACCTCCGTGAGCTTCAATAATGGTTTTGCAAATGTAGAGCCCAAGCCCTGTGCCCTGAGTTGGCCTGGCCAAGCTATCCTTCACTCTATAGAAGCGCTCGAAGATTCGCTCTTGGTCTCGTAGTGCAATGCCAATTCCTTCATCAACAACTGTGACTGAGATCTCGTTCCCTGAGGTCTCGCCTTTGATGGTGATTGTTCCACCTTGGGGCGAGAACTTTGTGGCATTCTCGACAAGATTTGTGAGCACCTCTCCTATTTTTTCTGGGTCGGCGAGAACAGGTGGGAACTCAGGTGGAAAATCGGCCTCCACTTTATGGATTTCTGTTAGTCCAACAAATCTCTTTGACACTTTATGCGCTTCTTTAGGTAAGTCCAGCAGGAGTTTATTTAATGACAAATCCCCAACCTCAAGCCGAGAGGTATAAAGGAGTTTGCTTACCAGCTCGCTCAAGCGGTCACTCTCCTCCTCAATAGCCTGTAGTTTATCCCTAATAGTTTGCTGACTCCACTGGGCATCAGAGCGTGCCAAGATGCTGGCGTAGGCCTTAATAATCGAAATAGGAGTCTGGAGTTCATGCGAAACAGTGGCAAGCAGTGCAGACCTCAGGCTCTCAATTTGGCGAAGGCGAGTGATGTCCCGAATGTTTACCACCGTGGTCAAAAGACTCCCGCTAGGCGAACGGACTATAGAGTAATTCATGCCCACATCAACATTTTGACCATCCTTGGTAGTGATGATGCCGTCGAGACTAGAGAAGCCCTTAGTACCTTTAGCAATGGGGCACCTGGTTTGGCAAAGATCTGCCCCCTGACTATCCCTTAACCTTAATACTTCAAAGCAATAGCTTCTGACTGCCTCCTCTCTTTTCCAGCCGGTAAGCCTCTCCATGCTAGCATTGAAGGAAAGTATGCGTCGTTCCATGTCGATGGTTATGATTCCATCGGCGCTGCTTTCCAGAATCGACTCAACCTTGTATCGTTCTTGGGCAAGCTGGGATGCCAGGTGAGCATTTTGTAGTGAGATGGCTACTTGGTCGGCAAAAGCGGACAGTACACGCTGGTCACTGCTGCTGAAGGGCTCTGCCAAATGGGGGCGAAACACGTATATCAGCCCAATCATCTTTCCTGCGATCTGAAGCGGCAGGGCAATGATAGGATCCTGCACCTGGTCTGTTGGGGTTGCCGGAACGCGAAGGCCAGGAGAAAGTTGGGAGAGCCGGTCGAAACTCTGCTTGCTAGTGGCAAGATCGGGAATAGCTTCCTTAAGTAGGGGGCGTAGTCGTTCTACGCCTCTAGAATTCAGACCATAACTTGTCTCTTCAATGAAATGCCTCTCCTTCTCATTCCATAGAGCAACTATCCCGGCATTACCGCCCAAGATGTCTACTGTACTGCTGAGGATGGCCAGCAGCTTGGCCTGAAAATCTGTTTCCCCAGAGGGAGCAGCCCACGGTTCAATCTTCTCCAGCCTGACCACCTTTCCGGACTTTGAGCCTTTACCTCTTTTCGCCATGGTACCAACGAACGAAAATTCTAAGGAAAATCTAAGGTTTTTCTAATGAAACTGCAACTAATTTCTAAGGTTATTTTAACACAGGCTGCTTAAACTATGTAGTGAATAAAGGAACCAGGTGTTCTTAGTAAAGGAGGCGAGGCAAAATGCAAAAGAAGGGCAAACCCAAGCCAAAGTAGGAAGGAAAGAGAGCTTTGGTGGACGGGGGAACACTATCACAAGGTGTGAAGCGTATCCTCCGCCCGCCAAAGACCTGGGTATTATGAGTCAAGGAAGGATTTAACAGACTATGTGGCATTATTTGCTTTATTTTTTAATCGGTGGAACGGTGGTCACAGCGGTGGCTTATATTGGCAGCCGGGGTAACGGTATGCTGGCGGCTTTTGTGGCCAGCCTGCCAGTGCTGTTTCTTCTAAATGTTCTCTTGATGTACCGGAACGGAGGGGTAGGCACCAGCATTGCATACACAAAGGGTTCCCTTTTGTTTCTGCCGGCGTTTGCCTGCTATGCCGCTCTAACCATATGGTTACTGCCCCATCTAGGTATGCCAAAAACATTAGCGCTTGGGCTGCCAATATATGCAATACCCATCATAGTAATGAAGAAAGTAAGACCTAAGATACTGAAGGCAAAAGCCAGCTCCAAGCAACACCGGAAACTACAATGAGACTCTGCAAAACTTCAGGGGGCGCTGTGAGTATGAGCGAGATAACACAGCAAGGTCTATGCATAAAGCTGGTGAAGGAACTGGGTAGTGCGTACTCGCCGGCTTTGGGCATCAACCTCGCCAGTATGGAATCAGATGAGGTCTTTAAGTGGTTCCTGGCCTCGGTGTTGTTCGGTGCCAGAATTGGCGAGAGCATCGCTATAAACACCTACAAGGAGTTTGAAAAGGCAAATGTGCTCTCCCCCGAGGCCGTCTTGGAAACTGGTTGGCAGGGCCTGGTGGACATTCTCGACCGGGGTGGGTATGTAAGGTATGACTTCAAGACTGCCACCAAGCTCCTAGAGGTAACGCGAACTGTAAAGGAAAAATACGGGGGCGATCTAAATCGGCTGCATTTCTTTGCCAAGGATGGAAGGGATTTGGAAAAGAAACTTCGGAGTCTGGGAAAAGGCATCGGCCCGGTTACAGTCAACATATTTTTGAGGGAGTTGAGGGACATCTGGGATAAGGTGGAGCTGCCGCTCTCGGAGCCTGCACTCGTGGCGGCAAGAAACCTGAGCTTAGTCTGGGCAAGTGATGCGGTGGTGGCTTTGGAGAACCTGAAAGCGATGTGGGAGACAAGCGAGCAGGGTGGAGCAAGGTTCTCGGATTTGGAAGCTGCCCTGGTGAGACTAGGCAAGAACTACTGCCGCAAGAAAAAATGCCTAGTTTGCTCGATGAAAGAAGAATGTCAAAGTCATTAAAGATGAGGAGGTGACCAAAATGGCAAAGAAACCAAAGCCCAAGCCTAGTGGGAAGCCCAAGCCCCGTGGGAGGTAACACGTCAAGGAGATAGTAACGAGGAGGGCAAAAATGTTTTGGAAAAAGAAGCCAGTGACAAAGGAGCCATCGAAGCCAGAGGTCGAGAAACTACCGGGACTAAAGGAGATACCAGATTTGGTGGGGAGGCATCTGGTGGTGGAGCTCAAGCAGAATCCAGACTGGGTGTGGAAGCTTAAGGGTGTGGTGCGTAAGAGGCCAGAGGAAGGCAAAGACGCTTTCGATGTCAGAGTTTTTGATGAGGCTCAGGCAGCAGCAAAAAAGGTAGCCGTTAAGGACTATAGCTCTCTTAATGAGTACCCTGATTTGATACTCTACGAGGGCTGGTTTGATAAGAAGTCCATGAAGGTGCAGATAGAAGAGAAACAGGGAACGTAAGAGAATCCAGTCTACGAGTGAAGGGACAAGAATGGCTAAAATACAAAAGAAGGAAAAGAAGCAAAGGCAAGAGGCTAGGGCGGCAAAACAAGCTTCTCCACCGCGACCAGCAAAGCCTTCGAAGGGGTGACCAGGGCAACAGGAAGGCAACTTTACACAAGTGTCTCACATAGGGGACAAACGTCCCAGAGGGGGAAGTCTGGCTCAAAATACTGCGTAGGGGGATTTTTAGATGGAAGACAGATACACAAGAATTAGGAATGAGGCAAGAACTATCCTATGGAAAAATCGTAAAGAGGGCGCAGTCCACTGGAATGGTACCGGTTACAGTTATGTCTGCCCTTCGGTTGAATTCTATCCTTTTCAGTGGTTTTGGGATTCTTGTTTTCACGCCATTGTCCTAACTCATTTCGATATAAATCTGGCAAAACAGGAGCTCTTGAATCTGCTTTCAGCACAACATAGCGATGGCTTTATCCCCCACATAATTTTCTGGGGCGATAGAGAAAGTGCGTCCTACTGGACTTTCCTACAAGGCAAGCCTCCATATCATCACTCGTCCTATATTCAGCCACCGGTGATAGCGCAGGCAGTTAAGGCGATTTTTAACCGCTGCGGAGACATCGAGTTTTTGAGGCAAACTTTACCCCACCTCAGGAGATATTACCTTTGGTTACAGAACAGAGATTTTGATAATGATGGTCTGATTTCCATCATTGCCCCTTGGGAATCGGGGCTAGACCACTCTCCCGCTTATACCCCCGCTTTGGGCTTCCCAGAAAATCCGCACTGGGCGGCAAGAGCACTAGACCTTCGCTATGCCGAAGCAAAATATGGACTGGAAAAGATAATAGACTTAGACCTATTTGACGTGGAGGATGTTCTGGTAAATAGCATCTATGCCCAAGGGCTTAGGGTTTTATCTGAACTTTACCGAGTAATGGGAAATCGAGAGGAGAATGTAAGGTTTAAGCTTTTGGCTGACCGTGTGGAGAAGGCCATTATTGATAAGTGCTATCACGATGGATGTTTTTACAACCTAAACACCAAGAACAAGAAAGAGATGCCAGTAATGGTTGTCACGGTCATATCCTTGATGCCGTTAATTCTGGACAACATTGAAGGGGATAAGGTAGATAATCTAATTACGCGGCATTTACTCAATCCTGAGGAATTCTGGCTCCCCTATCCAATTCCTTCAGTGGCGAGAAGCGAACACTCCTTTGACCCAATTTATAAAGGGCAAGATTACCTTTGGAGAGGGCCAACTTGGATTAACACGAACTGGTTTATTGTTCAGGGACTTTTAAAACACGGCTACAAAGAGATAGCCTGCGAGCTTATAAAAAGAACCTGTGAACTTGTATCGAGAGCTGGCTTTAGGGAGTTCTACAATCGTTGGACTGGGGAAGGTTACGGTGCCACAGATTTTGGTTGGTCCACTTTGGTTGTTGACCTGATCGCTATGCTGAAAGTCAATGGACTAGAAGCTCTGGAATCCCAAATGACAGATGAGTTTCTCGAAGTAAGAATTGCTAGGAAGGGAGGAAAAGATGCCAACTTATATTTACAAGGCATTAGATAAAGGATGTGAATACTGCAAAGACGGCTTCGAGGTAAAGCAAACATTAGCTGATAAACCAATTGAGAAGTGTCCGAAGTGCGGAGCTGCGGTGAGGAAAGTCCCGACTGCCTTTACTTTCCAAATGAAGCCTTAGGATACGAGGTTAGCGATGAGGATAGCAATGATGAGCGCTTGGAATCAAACCTCTGGGGTTTCTATCCATGCTGAGCTTGTTGGAGAGGAGTGGGTTAAGGCAGGACATGAGCTTAAGGTCTTCTCCTTCCTTGAGGATGATTTCCACGGTGCCTCCCTTATTGGAGTAGATCAGGAATATGTTACTCGGTGCTTTGGGACGCCGGGAAGAACGAATTATCTCAACCCTATCCCTTTTCTTAAAGAAGATTACGATTTCTTCGTTGTCCAGGACCTAGGCATGCTTCCCAAGGATAAGCTGGCGAAGATCTTCCCGCATATCCATAGGAAAGCAAAGACTATTCTTGTTGTTCATGCATCGAGGTTACCAGATGACCCCTCCTTTTTTCAATTCGATTGGGATGCCATTGTCTGCTTTGACTCAAGGTATAAGGATTTCCTCAAGCAAGTATATCCTGAGGATAAAATTCATATTATTCCCTTCCCTTGTCACCGCTGGCTATCAAATGGTAAGGAAGAGACGAGGAAAAAATTAGCCCTGCCCTTAGATAAGAAGCTCATCTTTGTTTTCGGCCAGAAGTGGCGCCATATAAATGACCACGAGACAGTGGAGGCACTCAAAGAACTAAGTCATGAATATCCCATAAAGCTTGTAATAATAAGCGGGGCGCAGAGAGTGTTTGGCTTTGAAGGGCTGGATTGCGAGATAAGAAAAGAGGTCTTGGAGCACCCAAAGATTTACGATTACCTCCACGCTGCTGATGTGACGATCTTTGGCAAACATTCTATCCCCGGCGCTGCTGTCCTCTCAAGTACAATTCATTTATGCCTTGGCTCAGGCTGCCCTATCTTGGTCAGGGATTCCAACTTCTTTGATTTCATCCATGAGGAGGTCTTCAAGTATAGAGATATGGAAGAGTTCAAACAAGGGCTTAGGAACATATTTCAAGGTTCTGGAGAAGTCGAAGAAAAGAGGAGAGCTGCGAAAAGGTATTGCGAGGCAAATTCAGCGGAGAAGATTGCCCAAAGATTTATAGAGCTTTTTGAGTCGCTTTAGGAGGGGAGATGGATAAAAAAGAGAAGAAAAGGAAGAAGGGGAAGGCTGGGGCAGCAAAGCCAGCGTCCATGCCAAAGCCTTCAAAGAAGAAGTAGCGGAAAGGGAAGTAAAAACCATAAACAGCTTCTGTTTGAAGTAAAAGGGTATTTTGTTCCTTTTAACCTGAGAAATAGAGGATAACTATGCTAGTTCATGAATACTATTGTGGCTAAGGTTTGAGCGAAGGCAAAAGGAGGCTTCTCGAAGCTTACACAAGGGGGAAAAATGAAAATAGCGATGATGAGCCCATGGAATGCTGCCTGTGGGGTAGCAGTGCATGCTGAGCTTGTGGGTAGGGAATGGGTGAAGACGGGGCATGAGCTTAAGGTCTTTGCCCCAGCTAACGATGAAAATGTGATAACTGATAAGGATGAATCATATGTCACCCGCTGCTACACCGTAGATAGAGAGCCTGTTAAGGGCCTTAAGCCTTCGTCACTCAATAAGGAAGTTTGTCTTGAGTCAGGCTGTGACATCTTCATTATTCAAAACCTTGAGCTTATGCCTATGGATAAGCTACTTGAGATTTGGCCCCAGATAAAAGCTAAGGCAAAGACAATCCTGGTCATCCATGAAGGCTATTTACCGCCTTACCCTGAGTTCTACCAATTCGATTTCGATGCTATTGGCTGCTTCGATGAGCGCTATCAAAGGGAGCTTATTAGGAAGTTTCCTCCAGATAGGATTCATATTATTCCTTATCCCTGCCATCCCTTGAAACCTGGCGACAAAAGGCAAGCTAGAGAAAAACTAGGTCTACCTCAGGATAAGAAAATTGTCTTTAGTTATGGCATTGTCATTCATCAACACTTCCCTACACTTCTACCTCTTGAAAACTTAAACCAGGAATACCCCCTGCTATATTTGGTTCTTGCCGCTGAAGGAAGGTCAGAGCTATTAGATAAAGCTCAGGATAGATATAGCTTCATTCAGATAAGGGAAGGAGGGGCGACAGTTGAGGAGCTTTATGACTACTTACACGCTTCAGATGCATTGCTGCTTTACAAGCAAAGCTTCAATATTGTTGTCCCCAGCACAGTGTATCTCTGTTTAGGCTCCGGATGCCCCATCATCATGTTAGAGGGAAGGTATACAGAGGATTTAGGGGAGGAAGTTTTGAAATATAAAGACCTTGATGAACTAAAAGAGGTTTTAGCTCAAGTATTTGAGGGGAGGAAGGCAGATCAAGAGGCAGTGGAGAAATTTATGGCTGAGAAATCGGCAAGAGGAGTAGCCCAAAGGTTTATAGAACTCTTTGAATCACTTTAGTGTTAAGGAGAGGAAGGAAAGAAAACTTGAGGGAGGACAAACCTCTGGTTTCAGTAATTATCCCTACCATGAATTCCGAGGATGTCATCGGCGATTGCCTCGCTTCAGTGAAGGACCAAAGCTATTCCAATATAGAGACTCTGGTCGTGGATAGCAAATCCACTGATCAAACGAAGGACATTATAGGAAGCTTTAGCGCCAAATTTATCTCTTATGAAGGAAAGCTTCTTGGGGCAAGGTATGCGGGATTTCTCCAATCCCAAGCTGATTTCATCCTTCTCCTTGATTCCGACCAGATTTTGGAGCCTACCGCTGTAGAACGAGCGCTACTTATGATGGATAGCTACGATATGTTGGCTCTCGAGGAACTCTCTTATAAACCAAGAAGTTTTTTCGAGAGGCTTTACGAAGCAGATAGAAGGCTAATTCATCTTCAACCAAATTTTGACCCATTGGAGGGAAATTTGTTGCCGAGGTTTTTTAAGCGAGAGATTTTAGAAAAGGCTTTCCGGGCAATCCCCAGAGAGATAATTCCTGTTGTCATTCATCACGACCATGCCATCATCTATTTCGAAGCGCATAAAGTATCCTCTAAGGTAGGAATTTTGCCTGCCTCTGTCTACCACAAAGAGCATGGCCTAATAAAAACCTGGAGGATAAATTTTAGATACGGCAGAAGTCTCCGAGGGCTTCTTAAAGACGGCTATTACCGCAAGTTAGTACGTGGAAGGGATAAAGGATTTAGAGAGGGCATCTTTAAATTTAAAGACCTATGGGTCCGCTCCTTTGTTTTGCTTTTGTTTACCAAGATGGCTCAGAGGGCAGGCTACCTATCAGGGAGGCTGAAGTGGTAACGTTAGTGGTGACTATAGGCAAAGGGTCGCAAGACCTTTACTCCCAGAAGCTCGCTGAAAAATTGGATGTCCCTAAAATCTATTCCGATATTTATCAACAGGTAGCTGAGTTATTCAATATTTCGTTCTTTTCACCTAAAGCTGTGAAAGCTCTATGGCAAGACTGGCAGTTTGTCAGGACGCTGAACAGATCAGCCAACACAGTTCACTTACCTAACCAACATCTGGGGCGCTATGGTGTTTTCCTTCGAGTGCCTTACATTATCACTGTCCACGACCTAATAAGGTATTTCGACCTTAAGGGATATGGCACCTTTATCCACCGCCCCAATCTCAGGGATAAGCTCTACCTTTCTCTGGACTACAGAGGGATAAAGAAAGCAACCAGAATAATTGCCGTATCCCAAACAACAAAAGACGATCTAATTAAGCATTTAGGGATACCAGAGGAGCGCATCTCCGTAGTGTATGAGGGTGTAGACCACCAATTGTTCAAACCGACCTCACGCCGATTCACAGACTATCCTTATCTCCTCTTTGTTGGTTCAGAACATCCTAGGAAGAATTTCGCTGGCTTGCTTAAAGCCTTTAGCAGACTAAAGAGTGAGAGTAGATTTAAGAACTTAAAGTTGGTAAAGGTGGGTAAGGCTGGAGGTTCAGAGGCAGAGTTCAGGAAGCATACCCTACAAGTAATTATTGAGCTAGAAATCTCAACCGATATTATTTTCACTGATTATGTTGCTGAAGAAGAATTACCTGTTTACTACTCTAATGCCGAGTGCTTTATCTTACCTTCCTTCTATGAAGGCTTTGGCTTCCCACCACTTGAAGCAATGGCTTGTGGATGCCCGGTGATAGTATCAAATCGCTCTTCACTACCTGAAATAGCTGGTGAGGCAGCTATACAAGTTGAGCCAAATGATATTGAAGGGATAGCGACAGCTATACGTGGAGTTTTGACGAATCAAGAGCTTAGAAAATCCCTTATTAACAAAGGGTTTAAAAGAGCAGCTAGATTTACCTGGGAGCATACCGCGGAACAAACCTTGCAAGTATATTGTGAAGTTACGGAAGATTTGAGAGCTAGGGTTAAAGAACCCAAACAAACTATATTTAATCGGGCTCCTGGTTGCCCAACAATAATCAAGAAAGGAGGTGAGAAGTATGCAAAAGAAGCCCAAGCCCAAACCGAAGTAGCTAAACTCTGAAGGTCAGGCAATGGTGGGCTCTGCCAGGGAAAAACAAGGGCTCCAAGGTTCCGCTACTCCCTGGAAAAGGGAATACACCCTCCCGTATGCTGCCCTTGGCGTAATCGGGCAAGTGGCATCCCACCAAGAAGATGAAACATAAAATAATCACACCTTACTAGGAGAAAAATGATTAAGGGAGTAAGAATATTTGAAGACCTGCATACACTGGCCCATAAATGGGTCCAATATGCCTCTGAAGATTATCCTATTTCTTTTGAAGAATTCTTGAAAAATGAGGAGCCGAGCCGGTATCAGCGGCTATACAATCTCTTCTGTTTCGCACAGGAGCAAGTCAATCGGGAGGAAAAGACTAGTAGCAGCATTCTTGTAGGTGATGCCTGAGATGTTGCTCTTGGTGATATTCATAGCAGTATTCGTCACGACACTGCTGATACTACTGGAGAAGAGGTGATATGTATGAGTAAACATAGGTAAGAGATGAGTGGTGGATTAAAAAATTGTAATGAAGTCACTAGTTAAGGAGGCTATGTAGAAATGGCACAAGAGGTAATTGAAGCACCGCTACCTGGGAAAATATTGCAAGTCAATGTTACTGTCGGTAATACTGTTGAGGAAGGCGGAGTAATTTGCACTATAGAGGCCATGAAGATGGAAAACCCTATATTGTCTCCAGTAAAAGGCTCGGTCATAGAAGTAGCAGTTTCACCAGAGCAGATAGTTAAAACTGGAGAAAAGATAGCCGTTATTGAGTATTAAGGATGTTAGACAAGCAGAAAAAAGGACTCTCCCTGAGTGGCGATTTTAGGCGGGTTAAAATGGTGGTGTAGCTCGGGGTTCTGGTTGCCCACTTTAGGCAGTAACATGGGAGGAATCATAATGGACGTTGAATTCCCAACTGGACTTTCCTTTGGGTGCGGCGAAGATAATCCTATAGGGCTGAAGCTGAAACCTGTTTATGATGGAGAAAAGGTTAGGGCAGAGTTTACCCCAGGCGAATTTCACCAAGGCTGCAAAAATGCTACTCATGGCGGCATCCTCTATACCCTCCTCGATGTGGTAACTGGTTATAGTATTCTCTACCACGGAATTAATGTTGGCGCTACCATCAAGAGTGAAGTAAAGTTTAAACATGTAGCACCCATAGGGGAACCAATTCAAGCCTCTGGTTGGGTTATCAAAATAACAAAAAGATTAGTGGAGGCTAAGGGAGTGCTTACCCTTGAAGATAACACGGTTATAGCTGAAGGTAGCTTCCTATTCTACATTTCGAGATAGTCAAATTATTCTGTCTACCTACAGCGTTGATGAGAAAGCCATGAGCCAAAGGAGGTGATGCTTATGAAAAATTGGCGTTGGGGGAAAACCAATAATAGGGGGCTAAAATGTTTTGGAAAACTGAAAAACCGAAAAACATACCAGACCCAGTAGGGTCGTATCTAGTGACGGAGAAAAAGGAAGACCCAGATTGGGTCTGGCATCTCAAAGCTGTAGTGCAGCAGAGATTGAAATCTAAAACTGATAAATCTTTCAATTTTAGGATTTTCAGTGAAGTTCAGGCAATAGAGAAGGGAATTAAAGTCGAAAATTGGGCTGCACTCGATGAGCACCCGGATTTAATACTCTATGAAGGTTGGTTTGATAAAAACTCCCGTAAAGTGGAATTAACAACATAGGAGGTGGTGACTATGGGAAATTAGCTTTCAAGAAAGACTGAATGGTAATGAAGGGAGGATAATAAAATGAAGCTTGAGATAGAAGATAAAGTAAAGGTAGTGAGTCCTAGAATACCCCTTTACTTTGATAAGACTGGAGTAATAATTGATATACGTCATCATGGGAAATATCCTTACCATGTAAAATTTCCCTCAATGGTATCTATGAACAACGAGTATTTTCATGCTAAAGAGCTAGAGAAAGTAGAGGGGGGAAGTGAAAAAGATTAGGACTGCTGTTGGGCAACTTGATAAGGACACACCAATAAAGCTAAAGTTGAGCTCTGATGCTCTTGGTTTTTTCTGTGTCAAGGTTGAGTCAGAAGAGACAGGAGATATACTGTCCAGCAAAGACTTTTATATTTATAAGGAAGCCAATGCTTTTTTTGAAAAGCTGGTGAAGAAACACAGATTGGTGGAAGAATGAAGAAACTATTGCTTTTAGTGCTAATAATGGTAGCAGCCTTGCTTATGTCAGGTATTCCTGTAGGAATTATAGCTGGCAGGTTAAAGAGACTTGGTATTTTGCGAAATCACAGTGAAGCAACAAGGATTCAGAAATTGAGGCAGCCTCGATTCCTCTGTCGCTTATGTGGTAAGAAAAAGCCAATAGATGAGCTTGTAATGAATAGGAGATATTCCCCACCTATTCCTTGCTGTAAAAAGTGTGCTGGATACTAAAAGGCAGGTGAAGTGATGAGAGACAAAGTATCTATTTGTATCTTCGGACTAATCGTTTATTTCCTTCATCTGCTCATTAGCTTTTGGGTCATTTGGGTTCCTGTCGGGATGGTATTTTAAGGCACGCCTTTTATAAGCTCTCTCAATCTTTTCCTCACTAGCGTCTCTTCCTATCCCTAGAATTTGGTAGTAATCACGCTTTTCCACTTTGAGCACTACCTTAAATTCAGAGGAGGTAAGTTATTCAACCTGGATAATGTATGAGGGTCTCTTAATCTATTTAAACATTAAATAGAAAGGTAATTACGTCGCCATCCTGGACGACGTAATTCTTACCCTCCATTTTAAGCAACCCCCTTTTCCGTGCCTCAGCTAAATTGCCACATCTCTCCAAATCACTATAGCTAATTACCTCAGCGCGGATAAACCCTCTTTCCATATCAGAGTGGACTTTTCCTGCTGCCTTTGGTGCTGTGATGCCCCTAGGGATAGTCCAGGCTTTTAACTCAGCAGAAGCCGTGGTGAAGAAGGAAATTAGCCCTAGAAGGCGGTAAGAAAGGTTGATAACCCAGTCAAGCGCTGGTGTAGTTAGCCCCATGGCTTCACGGAATTCCTCAGCCTCAGCGTTGCTGAGCTGACCTAACTCCATCTCCAGCTTGCCACATAGAGCTACTACAGCAAATTGGGGATAAAGTGACCTTATCTCAGCCTCCAATTGCGAAGCTCGGGGTATTTGCTCCTCCCCAATGTTAAGGACGACCAGCATCGGTTTAGCAGTGAGAAATTGGTAAGTAGACAGTATTTTGAGTTCATCTTTAGCTAAGCCTTGCTCTCTGATGGGCATATCTTTTTCTAGTGCTGTCTTAATTTTCTGCAGCAGAAGTTGTTCTTTTAAGTATAATCCGCGTTCCGATGCTTTAGCTCCTTTTAAAGTTACCTCCAGCTTACCCAGCTTTCTTTCAATGATGGCTAGGTCGGAAAAGGCGAGTTCTAAATCTAAGGTAGCTATATCTCTCTTAGGGTCTACGCTTCCCTCAGGATGGGGTATTTTTCCGTCTTCGAAAGCTCGAACTACTTGGAGCAGGGCATCAGCAGTAGTCAGATAGCTCAAAAGTCCTCCTCCTATTTCCTCCTTGTTGCTAAAAGCTTTAGGTGAGCCGGCGATGTCTGTGTAGCTTACTTCAGCCGGAACTGTTTTTTTAGGATGGAATATATTTTCTAGTGCTGATAATCGTGAGTCAGGCACTTTAGCCACACCTATATTCGGGGTCAGAGAAGGGGAATAAGCGGCAACTTCAGCTTTGCCTTTGGTTAAAGCATTAAAAACTGTTGTTTTGCCGCTCTTTGGTAGCCCGATGATAGCAATTTTCATATTTATATTTTACCACATTTATGCCTTAGCTTCCCCCAAGGGAGTTTGCCCTGTGATAGAATAGCAAAGGATGTTTTATATTCTTTATGGTCAGGATGATTTCTCCCTCAATCGAGCTTTAGAGAGGATTAAAACTGACTTAGGCGACCCACAAATGCTGGCAGTTAATACTACTAAGCTGGATGGCCAGCATTTAACCTTAAGCGAGCTTCAGGACAATTGTACTGTTGCTCCTTTCTTGTCTCCATATCGTTTGGTTATAGTCGATGGCTTACTGAAGAGGTTTGAGCCGAAGCCAGGCAAGCAGCGATTTAGTAAACGTGCCGTCACTAAATCCGAAAACGAACTAGGGGAAGGTTTGGTCTCTTATATTAAGCAAATGGCACCAACCACCATGCTAGTGCTAGTTGATGATAGCAGAATAAGTAGTCATAACCCTTTGTTAAGGAAGCTTTCGTCATTGGCTAAAGTGAAGACTTTTCCTCTGCTGCGAGGTAGGGGGTTAGCCGCTTGGATACAACAGCGAGTAAGTGAAGAGGGTGGCAGCATCACCTCAGATGCTGTGAGTTTGCTCGCTGAACTTATAGGTGGAAACTTATGGGCGATGAACAATGAGCTCTTGAAGTTGCTTCTCTATACCCAAGGACGTCCTATTGGTGAAGACGATGTTAGACAACTGGTAAGCTATGCACAGGAGACTAACATCTTTGCCTTGGTGGATGCCATCGTCGAAGGTCAAACCCAAATAGCCCAGCGGATGCTACACCGGCTCTATCAGGAAGGTATCGCAGCGACTTACATCCTAGCCATGATTACCAGGCAGTTCCGTTTAATAGCACAAGCTAGAGAGTTGGGTTCGGGATTGTCCCGACAGCAAATTCAAGATAAATTAGGCTTAACCGCAAATTATGCTCTGGATAAAACACTCAGTCAGGCCAAACTATATGATTTTGAGCACATAAAACGAGCTTATGATAAGCTTTTGGAAACTGATCTAGCCATAAAAACTGGCAAATACAATGACCAATTAGCCCTGGAACTTTTAGTGGCTGAGCTTGCTACCTCCCGAGTTTAAGATGGCTCAGCCTTCGTATCCGGGGAGTTCTTCGATGCTAGCTGCCCTTTTCTATTCTGGGAGGTTTGTTGCCAAAGTAGACCTTAGTATGCGGCCAAGGAATTTCAATCCCTTCCTTATCAAAAGTCCTTTTAATTCGAAGGCGTAATTCTCCCATTACATCCCACTGGCGTAATGGTTTGGTATCTCCCAGTATTTTAATGTCAATGCCTGAATCCCCCAACTTATCTACCCTGAGCACCTTTGGTGTACTCACGAAGTCTGCACTCCATTTGGAATCCTCAGCCATTTCCTTACAGACTCTATTTATGACTTCAATAACATGGTCAAGGTCTTCTCCATAGGCTACTGAGATATTTAGATTCACCCTGGAATATCCCTTGGTAAAATTGCTGGCTACTTTAATTTCGCTATTGGGAACGGAATGAACTATGCCGTCTAAATCTCTGAGGATAGTGCGACGTAACCCTATTTCCTCAACTAAACCACCAATGCCAGCAACATTAACTACATCGCCCACTCTGTATTGGTCTTCTAGTAAGATAAAGATACCAGCAAGCAAGTCCTTGATTAAACTTTGGGCACCAAAACCAATAGCGATGCCCACAATGCCCAGTCCGGCTAACATTGCGGCGATATTCACTCCAAACTCAGGTAGCATGGTGAAAATGGCAAAAATGACGATAATGATTGTGCCTGTATTAACAAAAACTGAGGATAGAGTATCAGCTCTCTTTTTCATTTCTCCCTTGGGTCGCTTTTTCATTTGCCGGGAGATAGACCTCTCAATCAGTAAAGGCACAAAACGGCGAAGCAAGTAGCGTAAAACAACGGCAATAATAACGATAGCAAGGACACGGATGCCATGAGTGCCAAGCCAATCAACTATTTCTACATGCTGCATTGTTTATTTTACCTATTAGTCACATGCACTGGCTTTGTTTCAAATTAGCATCTATGCTAACATACCTGATATTGAGACTCAATTGATAGCTAAGCTAATATTTTCCCGAAACAGAAAGGGTAATGACAAATGACTGGTGATGAACTTAGGCAGTTTTTTCTGAGGTTCTTCGAAGATAGGGGTCATAAGATCATCCCTGGTTCATCCTTGATTCCTCGTGGAGATCCTACCCTATTATTGACTACTGCTGGCATGGCGCAATTTAAGCCTTACTTTTTGGGATTGGAGAAGCCTCCCAGTCCACGGCTGGTTTCTTGCCAAAAATGTTTCCGTAATACTGATATAGCTTCTGTTGGCGATACCAAACATCTTACTTTCTTCGAGATGCTGGGGAATTTCAGTATTGGTGACTATTTCAAAAGAGAGGCCATTGCTTGGGCTTGGGAATTTGTTACTGAGTACTTAAAATTACCGAAAGAGCGGCTATGGGCAACTGTTTACCTTGACGATGATGAAGCTTTTAACTATTGGCGGAAAGTAGGAATTCCGGCTGAGAAAATATTGCGCTTTGGGGAGGAGGATAATTTCTGGGGTCCGGCCGGTGATTCGGGGCCTTGCGGGCCATGCAGCGAAATCCATTACGATTTAGGAGTGGAGGCTGGTTGTGGTAGGCCGGAATGTAAACCTAATTGTGACTGTGGTCGCTTCTCTGAAATCTGGAATCTGGTATTTACTCAATATGACCAGAGTCCTGATGGTAAGCGTACTCCTCTGCCTAAACCGAATATTGATACTGGAATGGGTTTGGAAAGGACTGCAGTGGTTATGCAAGGCAAATATTCAGTCTATGAGACAGATCTTTTCTTACCCCTCATTCAAAGGATTTGCCGATTAACAGGCAAATGTTGTGGTAAGAGTGATAGTGATGACCGAGCTATTAGAATTATTGCTGAGCATGGTCGTGGTATTCCCTTTCTCATTGCTGACGGTGTTTTGCCCTCCAATGAAGGTAGAGGCTATGTTTTACGGCGAGTGTTGCGTCGCGCCTCTCTTTTTGCTAGAAGGCTGGGTTTAGATAAGCCTTTCCTTAGTCAAATTGCTGAGGTAGTCATTTCTCAAATGGGTGATATATATCCTGAACTGGTAAGCAACCGAGACTTGATTAAAGAGGTAACCAAGGCGGAAGAGGAGAGGTTCATCAATACCCTAGACAGCGGGCTTAATCTAGTGGAAAGACTAATCAATGAAGCTTTGGAACAAGGAAGAGAATGGCTACAGGGGGAAGAAGTATTCAAACTTCACGACACCTTTGGTTTTCCACAGGAATTAACCGCAGAGATTGCTAAAGAAAAGGAGCTTTCCATAGATTGGGAGGGTTTCCAGGCTGAGATGGAAAAACAGCGGGAGAGAGCCAGGGCGGCCGGAGGAGCAATAGCTATTGATAAAGTCCTAATTACTGAAAAGGGAGTACAAAGGCCTGAGAAATTAGCTGAACTGCCTGGAGCTAAATTTGTTGGTTATGAAACATTGACGTGTAGGAGTGAAATAAAAGCCCTGCTCATCAACCGCAATCTTGTTGATCGAGCGAAACAAGGGCAGGAGTTAATAATCCTTCTTTCTGAAACGCCTTTTTATGCTGAGATGGGTGGGCAAGTTGGTGACACTGGTAGGATAATCAGCGATCGCGGTAAAGTTATTGTAACTGATACTTTTGGGCCTGATATCAGTTCAGGAAAAGTAATAGAAGGCGAGATTTCTGTTGGTGACGAGGTAGAAGCTAGAGTGGATATAGCCCGTCGTCTGGATGTTGCTCGCAACCATACCGCTACCCACCTTCTCCAAGGCGCTCTAAGGCAAATATTGAGCCACCGCGTTTCTCAGAGGGGTTCACTAGTAGAGCCAGATAGGCTCAGGTTTGACTTCTCCTGGCGAGCAGCAATAACTGAGGAGCAACTTACACAGATTGAAAGAAGGGTTAATGAGAGGATACGCCAGAACTTATGGGTGAAGGCAAAAATCGTCCCATATAAGCAAGCTACTGCTGAAGGTGCTATCGCCTTGTTTGAAGAGAAATATGGGGAGCAGGTCCGAGTGGTTGAAGTCGGTGAGCCAGCAATAAGCAAGGAGCTGTGCGGCGGCACACATGTTAAATCAACCGGGGAGATCGGTTTTTTCCTTATAACGGGCGAAAGCAGCATTGGCACTGGTCTGCGGCGCATTGAAGCGGTGACCGGGAGTGGAGCTGAATCCTTGGTTGAGAAGCATCTTGCTACTTTGCAAGGTGTGGCCAAGGAGACAGGGAGCTCACCCGAAGAGGTTGACAGTAAGGTAAAAGCACTTGTTAGTGAACTGGAAAAAGAACGCAAGCATTCTCTTTCATTAGAGAGGGAATTATCACGGAGGATAGCAGATTGCCTGCTGGAGCAGACACAGCAGGTTAATGGTGTAACTATCCTGTCTGCTAAGGTGCCGTCGTTAACTATGCCTATTCTCAGAGAGATGGGCGATATATTGCGGGACAAACTAAAGAGTGCCATAGTAGTTTTAGCTACCATTTATAATGGCAAGCCCAATTTTCTGGCTATGGTTACTCCTGATTTAGTAGCCAAAGGATTCCATGCTGGTGACATTGTTAAGCAGGTGGCTGAAGTGACTGGTGGTGGTGGGGGAGGCAAAGCAACCATGGCGCAAGCAGGCGGTAAAGACGCCGCTAAGGTTGATGAAGCTTTGAATCTGGTTAAAAGCATCGTTGCCAGCCAAGCTAAGCGAGCTCGTCAGGTCTAATATGCGCACCCTAGGATTAGATATTGGAGATAAAAGGACAGGAGTGTCCATAAGTGACTCTGAAGGTCTTCTGGCTGTCCCTCTAACTGCGATTGTTAGCCAAAGCGAAGAGGCAACTATAGGTGATATTATCAAACTTGTGGAGCAGCATAGGATAGAACGTATCGTAGTTGGTCTGCCTCGCTCCTTAAGTGGTAGTTTGGGACTGCAGGCTGATAAAGTAACTGCTTTTGTCGAGAAACTTCGAAATAGCATTGCCAGCCGAAGCCCTGAGCCCTTCAGTTCCTTCCTATCGTCAGGACTCAGAGTGACAAAAGGGGATTGTCATTCTGAGGGGTTAGCCGAAGCCCTGAGCAAAGCGAAGGGGCAGCGGCCGAAGAATCTTGCCCAGGGTGAACTCCGCGCAGGGGCAGCGAAGCAATCTCGTCTTACCTCAGTTGACATACAACTATGGGATGAGAGGTTCTCCACTGTAGCTGTTGAGAAATTGATGGTTAAGGCTGGCACCAAGAGGAATAAAAGGAATGAACACCGGGATGCCTTGGCTGCTGCCTTTATTCTTCAGGGATTTCTTGACAGTTGTCATTCTGAGCCCTTCGCCTCTTGTCATTCTGAGGGAGAGAAGCGACCGAAGAATCTCACTCAGGGTAAACTCCGCGAAGAATCTAGTTAATGCCAAAGTTCATCGGCCTCATCGGCTATCCCTTAAAGCATTCCATCTCCCCATATTTCCAGCAGGCGGCTTTGGATTACTACCACCTTGATATTCGCTATGAAGCCTGGGAAACTGGCCCACAGAAACTTGAAGCTATAATAGCTAAATTAAGAGAGCCTCGAAAGCTGGGAGCTAATGTAACAGTTCCCTATAAAGAAGCAGTTTTGCCTTTGTTGGACGGGATTGATGACCTGGCAAATTTGATTGGCGCGGTCAATACCATCGTTAGAAGAGATGATAAGCTTTTGGGTTTTAATACTGACGCTCATGGCTTTCTCCAGGCGTTGCATAAGGAGGGACACTTTGAGCCTCAGGGTAAGCAAGTGGTAATCTTAGGCGCTGGTGGAGTTGCCAGGGCAGTGTGCTTTGCTTTGGTGCAGGAGAAAGCAAGTTCGCTCATTATTGTTAATCGAACTCCGGCGCGAGCTAGGGCATTGGCTGACAGCCTGAAGAGCTACATGGTTGAAATTGGGCTGAAAACCGAGGTCACTACTCTGCCTTGGCAAGCGCTAAATTTGGGTAAAACTTTTAGCCGCTGCGAGCTAATAGTCAACTGCACCACTATGGGAATGAAATACAGTCCTCAAGAGGGGAAATCACCTTTGAGTCTTGAGGTGATTCCGCGAGGTATCTTGGTCTATGATCTAGTATATAACCCTTGTCCAACGCCTTTATTGCAGCTAGCACAAAAGGCAGGGGCCAATACACTTAACGGATTAGCTATGCTAGTATATCAAGGAGCAGCCTCGTTTGAATTATGGACGGGAAGAGAACCGCCAGTTGACATAATGCTTAAAAGGGCGAGGGAAGTAATAGGAGGAGAAAGATGAAAAAGGTAACAATCATTGGCTTGGCTATGTTATTGCTAGTGGCGATGTTGATTCCTACTAGCTGCATTCCGGTAGGGGATAAAATTGCCGTGATTACTCTCAGTGGGGCTATTACATCTGAAGGCGGTTCCCTCCTTTTTGGTCCTACTATCACTCCTGGGTTGGTGCGGGAACAACTGGGTAGGGCAGAGAAGGATATTGCCGTGAGGGCGATTGTTCTTCACATAGAGAGCCCTGGTGGTGTGGTAGCGCCTTGCCAGGAAATTCTAAAGGAGATAGAAAAAGTCAAGCAGACAAAACCTATTGTGGTCAGCATGGGCAGCCAGGCTGCCTCGGGAGGCTATTATATCTCGGCTGAAGCTGACAAGATTGTAGCCCTTCCAGGCACACTGACAGGAAGCATCGGGGTTATCTCCCAGATACCGAATGTTAAAGGACTCTACGACAAACTGGGAATCGAGATGCAAACCTTCAAAGGTGGGAAGTATAAAGATATGTATGCCGGTTTGAGGGAGCTAACACCGGAAGAAAAGGAAATCATGCAACAACTGGTGGATGACTATTATGAGCAATTTGTTGCGGTAGTGGCTGAAGGTAGGGGGTTGAGCAAAGAGAAGGTAAGGAGTTTAGCTACGGGGCAACTTTACACTGGCGTTGAAGCTAAAGAGTTAGGGTTAGTTGACGAACTAGGTGGGTTGGATACCGCCATAGATTTGGCGGCAGAGCTAGCCGGTATTACCACTCCAAAAATAGAGTACTACGAACCCCCGAGTAAGTCCTTATTAGAGTCGCTTCTAGGAATTAATCTGGATGGCTTAGTTTATGCCATCCAGATGAGATTATTGGGATTAAGTGGGCAGGATATAGTCCTGTTGCAGACTTTAAGCCGTACTTATCCTGAGCCTCAATATCTGCATCAAAGCTAATGGGACAAGATTGTTTGGCAACTTCGGTTTTTGTCATTCTGAGCAATGTCATTCTGAACAGAGTGAAGAGGAGATTTTTCGGTCGCTTCTCTCCCTCAGAATGACAAGGGGTGAAGGAAGCTAATGGGACAATTTCGCTTTATCACCGCTGGAGAATCCCACGGGAAGGGATTGGTAGCCATAATTGAAGGGATGGTAGCCGACCTTCCCTTGGAAGCGGAATATATCAATAAAGAACTCAAGCGTCGCCAGCAAGGCTATGGGCGTGGTCCCCGCATGGAAATAGAACAAGACAAAGTAGAAATCATCTCAGGAGTTCGCTATGGACTCACTATGGGCAGCCCCATCGCTCTCTTTATCCCTAACCGAGATTGGCAAAACTGGCAGGAAGCGATGAGCATCACTCCTGTGGAGAAGGAGGCTGAGCCTGTAACCCGTCCTCGCCCGGGACATGCTGATTTAGCTGGAGTGACTAAATATAGCCTGAAAGACATCAGACCTGTAATGGAAAGAGCCAGCGCCCGGGAGACTGCTGTCAGGGTAGCTGCCGGGGCTATCGCCAAAAGATTTCTGGAAGAATTTGGCATTGCTATTCATAGCCATACTATAGCTATTGGGACATGCCATTGCGAGCGGAGCGAAGCAATCTCTATAAATTGGCAGCAGGTTGAGACTTCCCTGCTCCGCTGTGTTGACGCCAAGGCAGAAAAGGAAATGATAGCCGCCATTGATAGAGCCAAAGCTGAGGGAGATACCTTGGGAGGCGTTTTTGAGCTAATCGCCACTGGGGTACCTGTTGGCTTAGGCAGCCACGTTAGCTGGGAGCGCCGCCTTGATGGCAGAATTGCCCAGGCGATAATGAGCATCAATGCCGTGAAAGGAGTGGAGATTGGTGCTGGATTTACTCTAGCTAAAATCAAAGGCTCGCAGGCTCATGATGTTATTGAACCCAATCCTCCATCTGTCATTGCGCGGGACTCTCCTTCCTCGTCATTGCGAGGAGCGTCAGCGACGAAGCAATCGCTCCCCTGGCGCCATGCCACCAACTATGCCGGTGGCATCGAAGGTGGCATAAGCAATGGCGAAGACATAATAGTCAGGGCGGCAGTCAAGCCTATTGCCACTTTAGCTAAGCCATTGCCATCTATAGACCTTCGCAGCGGTGAGATAGCCAAAGCCCACTATGAGCGCAGTGACATTTGTATTGTTCCTGCGGCGGGGGTAATTGGCGAAGCAATGCTGGCTATCGTTCTTGCCGATGCCTGCCTGGAGAAATTCGGCGGGGATAACCTAAAGGAAACCCTGGCGAATTATCATAACTACATAAGTCATATCTCTTTATGGAGATGAGCAGGCAAGTGGCTAACATCATTATCACTGGTTTTTCTGCCACCGGTAAATCACTGGTGGCTAAAGAAGTAGCCCGGAGGCTAAATTGGAATTTCATTGATACCGATGATGAAATAGTTAAGTTAGCGGGCAAATCAATTGATGAGATTTTTCAGCAAGATGGGGAGGGCCGGTTCAGGGAGCTTGAGCGGGAAGTAATCAGAAAAGGTTGCCAGCAGAGACAAACAGTTATAGCTATTGGTGGTGGTGCTATCGTTGACCCTCAAAACTATAAATTGCTTGCCCAAAGCGGTTTAATCATTTGTCTTGAAGCTAAACCGGAGACAATTTATCAACGCTTATTCCAAAATGCTACCTATGGCTGTGGGACTGAAGTTCGCCCTCTCCTGGCTACCAACAATCCCCTGGAGCGCATCAGGCAGCTTAAAGCTTCCCGGCAGCCCTACTATGCCAACGTTGACTGGACGATTCATACCGATAGATTAAGCCTTAGCCAGGTGGCTGAAGAGGTGATAAGGGCGTGGCGACTGCTTCGCTCCGCTCATCACCCTCACCTTAATCCTCTCCCGTCAAGGGAGAGGAAATTAGGCTCGCAGCTAAAGGCTAATAAGGACGTTGCTTGCTGGGTGAAAACGGCTACTCAAAGCTATCCTGTTTTTGTTGGCTATGGTCTGTTGGAAAAGCTTGGGGAAAAGATAAAAGAGATTGGTTTATCTGGGGTAGTGAGCATAATTAGCGATGAAACTGTGTTCTCCATTTACGGACACAAAGTTGAGAAAGTCTTACAGGATGCTGGCTTTGCCGTTAACTCCTTGGTAGTGCCGCCAGGCGAAGAAACTAAGAATATCAATTCTGCCATTAAGATTTATGACTTCTTGGTGGAGCAACGAGTGGAGAGGGATGATATGCTCATTGCCTTAGGGGGTGGCATGGTAGGCGACTTGGCTGGCTTTGTCGCGGCCACTTTTTTACGAGGAATGCCCTGGATACCGCTGCCAACCAGTCTAGTAGCCATGGTTGATGCCAGCATCGGAGGCAAAGTAGGTGTCAACCACCCTCAAGGAAAAAATCTTATCGGTGCTTTCTATCAGCCTAGCTTTGTTTTAGCTGATGTCCACACGCTTAATACTTTACCTGACCGTGAGTTAATCTCGGGGTGGGCTGAGGTTATTAAATATGGCTTGACTCTGGACAAAGAATTTTTTGAATTCTTGGAGGCTAATGCTGATAAACTAATAAAGCTGGAGCCGAATGCAGTTACCCAAGCTATCATCCGTAGCGCTGCTATCAAGGCTCAGATTGTTAGTGAAGATGAGAAGGAACGGGGAAGACGCATCATCTTGAACTATGGGCATACCATTGCCCATGGCTTGGAAGCAGCCACTGAATACAAGCGTTTCCTCCACGGTGAGGCAGTGGCTATTGGCATGGTGGGGGCTGCTAAACTCAGCCAGAGATTAGGTCTTTTATCCTCGGATATAGTTGAGCGACAGCAATCACTGTTACGGAAATTCGGTTTACCCACCCGATGGGAGGGAATTTTTGGAGATTGCTTCGTCGCTAAAGCTCCTCGCAATGACAGAAAAGGATGTCATTCTGAGGGAGAGAAGCGCCCGAAGAATCTCCTCTTCACTCCGTTCAGAGCTTCGGCTCACCAGGATGAACTCCGCGAAGCAATCTCTGAAGTAACCAAAGCCATGGAGCTAGACAAGAAGACTAGAGCCAAGGCAATTCGTTGGGTGCTTTTGACAGATATAGGGCAAACGACAATTCGTAGTGAT
>JAGMBH010000147.1 GCA_023129815.1 Dehalococcoidia bacterium | reverse complement strand
TCTCCAATATAAGCCCAACCCTCCCCTTGAAGTACATAAAGGAACTCGTCGTGCTCCCTATGCTCGTGGATAAAGGGCTCCGTCTGAGGTTGCGCCTGCACCACAAGGGCAGTACAGTACTTGCCATCCACTAAAAAGGTGCGGGTCAGCTTGCGGTCATCGGGAATAGGGTTGTTCTTTACTACTTCAGCTATGTTCCATACGTATTGTTGTTCCATCCTCGCGACTCCTTTCCTAAGGCTTAAGCTTAAAACAACTTTATACCCTCCCCTAAATGATAACAAGGGCGTCATACCATTGCAAAATATGATTTACCTTGGCGCTATTGTTCTGGTTCTTTTTTATTTTCCACCTCCTTATGACTTGAAAGAGAATAATGTGCCCCTGCTATATAAACGAGTACATAGGCTAGCCTAGCCAGGAAAATAATGATAGAATATGGGAAATTTTTTAATAGCAGGTATTTATGTCAGCTATTGAACAAAAAGAGCTAAATATAGATTCAATTAGTGAAGGCAAACTAACCTGGTTCTATATTGAAAAACCTTCCAGCAACGAGGTTAAATTTCTAGAACAGCATTTTACCTTCCACCCTCTCAACCTAGATGATGTTTTGAGTCGTGTGCAGCGTCCCAAGATCGATGAGTACGAAGACCACCTGTTTATAGTCCTCCATTTCCCGGTATTTGACAGGGAAAATCGCATAACGCGGCCCAGTGAAGTAGATATTTTTATTGGGGAGAACTATGTCGTTACTGCACATTGTTCTGCTGACCTCAAGCCATTAGCTAAATTCTTTCGTGAATGTCAAATTCGCGAGAAAAGTCGCCAAACCTACCTAGGGAGAAGCTCTGCGTTCCTCTTCTACCACATCCTTGATAGATTGGTCAATTATTGCTTTCCTATCCTTGGTAAGATCACAGAAAGTATTGACGACATAGAGGATGTTATCTTCACTAAAGCTGTCCCTGAAACAGTGCGCCAAATTTCCCTGATTCGGCGTGACCTCATTTCCTTCCGCCGCGTTATTCGCCCCCAGATTGCCGTAATTGAGACACTAGAGAGAGAGGAATATCCCTTTTTTAAGGAAGAGCAGGAAATTTATTTCGGCGATATTGCTGACCATACTCGCAAGATTTGGGATGGGCTTGAAGACTGTAAGGAGGTCGTTGATGGACTTGCTGAGACTAGCAATTGGCTAACCTCACACCGAATTCAGGAGATAATGCGGGTATTAACTATTATCATGGCAATTCTGGCACCGCCTACCTTGCTGTCTGGCATTTTCGGTATGAATATCCCCTTACCGGGAGGGATAGAATCTGGCAGGCTCTTACCCCTCGGTATACTGCTTTCAGTTATGGCACTCGTGGGCGCAGGCATGTTCTTTTACCTACGCCACCGGAAATGGATTTAACCTTTATAATAGCCACTGCTAAATTAAGCTGCTCTTGCTTTCTACAAGGTCAGCCATGCAAATCAAATTTATTGCTGATAGCAATGCTGGCAAGTTAGCCAGATGGCTAAGGATGATTGGCTATGATACCTTGCTGTTTACAGAAAAGGATGATAGCAAATTGATTAAAATAGCCCTTAAGGAGAGCAGGGTGATTTTGACCAAAGATACCCAAATCATAAAAAGGCGCCTGATTACAAATGGTAAGCTCAAGGCAATATTTATCAAGCACGATGACCCTAAAGCCCAATTACAGCAAACGGTGAAAACCTTGAAACTAGACTATCATTTCAAACCCTTTTCCCTCTGTCTTGAATGCAACCAAGCACTCATACCTCGAAGCAAAGACGAGGTGCAAAGCTTAGTTCCATCCTATGTCTTTAAAACACAAAAACAATACATGGAATGCCCTTCATGTCATCGCATCTACTGGCAAGGCACACACTGGCAAGCAATGGTTAAGGAATTAGAGAATCTTGCAAATGGAAGGTGATGGCCTCAATATATTAACCCGAGTTCTGCAATGGTGGCGGGGACTAAATCGAAATGGTTGGCAATTCAAGGACTAAGGCTGTAAACTGGTAATTAGCACAGGTGAATTAGCTATGTTATTAGCTATTGATATTGGAAACACTGCGATCATCGTGGGTATATTTGACGATGATAAGCTAAAGGCAACCTGGCGATTAGCCACCGAAATTCACCGCCTGGCAGATGAATATGGTGCTCTATTACTTACCCTTCTCCACCGCCAAAGGCTGCCATCTTCAAAGATCACCGGAGCAGCTTTATGTAGCGTTGTCCCGCCACTGGTACCCATCTTTCAAGAAGTATGTCAAAGATATTTCAGTACTTCCCCCCTGATAGTTGAAACCGGCATAAAAACGGGAGTACGCATCTGTGTAGATAACCCTCGGGAGCTTGGACCTGATCGTGTGGTGAATGCTGTTGCCGCTCATCACCTTTATGGAGAGCCAGTAATAGTCCTCGACCTCGGCACGGCAACCACCTTTGATGTCATCTCCAAGGAAGGCAATTATCTTGGCGGAGCTATTGCCCCAGGAATCGGCATAGCCAGTGAGGCATTGTTCACTCGCACTGCTATGCTTCCCCGAATAAAACTAACTCGCCCCAAGCAAGCTATTGGCAAGAACACTATCTCCGCCATGCAATCAGGCATAATCTTCGGTTACATCGGGCTTATTGAAAGCATGATCCAGAGGATAGAGCAGGAACTGGGAAGCAAAGCAAAGGTAGTAGCCACCGGCGGCTATGCCTATCCTTTAGCCAAAGAAATACCAGCAGTAGAGATAATAAATCCCGATTTGCCATTAATTGGGTTGCGTCTTGTTTATGAAATGAATAAGATTGAGCAGTAGCTGAGGAGACATCATGCTGAAAGGAAAAACTATCATCTTAGGGGTAACAGGAAGCATTGCTGCTTATAAAGCAGTGGACATTGCTAGCCAGCTAACCCAGGCGGGGGCAAAGGTAGATGTAATCATGACTAAAGCCGCTACTGAATTTGTAACTCCTTTGACATTCCAGGCCATCACAGGAAGGCCTGTAGTTACTGAGATGTTTGAATCAGGTTCTGAGTTCAACGTTGAGCACGTATCACTGGCAGAAGCTGCTAAGGTGATAGTCATTGCTCCGGCTACGGCTAATATTATTGCTAAGCTGGCCGCTGGCATCGCTGATGACATGCTATGCTGTACCGTGCTGGCGAGTAAAGTACCTGTAATTGTGGCTCCAGCTATGGATGTCAATATGTATCAAAATCCTATCACCCAAGATAACTTAGCTAAATTAAAAGCGCGTAACTTCATTACTGTGGGACCAGCCTCAGGCAGACTGGCTTCAGGCAAGGAAGGTTTAGGGCGGCTTGCTGATACCAATGATATTATAGGCACCATTCGCCAAGTACTGGGAAGAGGAGGAGACCTAGCTGAAAAGCATATCGTGGTCACTGCCGGTGGCACTCAGGAGCTTATTGACCCCATTCGCTGTATCACCAATCGCTCCTCAGGAAAGATGGGATATGCCCTAGCTGAAGCCGCCCGTGACAGAGGAGCTAGAGTAACACTCATCACAGCCCCCACTTCGCTCACCAAGCCCATTGGCGTGGAAATGGTCAATGTCCGCACCGCCCAGGAGATGTATCAAGCAGTAAGAGACCTTGTCCCTCAAGCTGATGCTCTAATAATGGCCGCTGCTGTGGCTGATTACCGCCCTCTAAGTGCAGCCGGAGACAAGATCAAGAAAGAAGGCAATAGATTGACATTGGAGCTAGAGCGCACTGCAGATATCTTAGGTAGTATAAAAGGAGAGTTCATTAGCGTGGGCTTTGCTGCTGAAAGCAGCAACTTGGTAGAAAACGCTAAACAGAAACTCCAACAAAAGGAGCTCGACCTCATCGTGGCTAATGACATCACGGTTGCCGATAGTGGTTTCGGCAGTGACAATAATCAAGTAACCATAATTGACCAGGAAGGCAAAATTGACAGCTTGCCTCTTCTCCCTAAAAGAGAGTTAGCTGACAGGATACTAGATAGGGTGGTAGAGTTCCTATCTGGGAAGGGGAGTTGAGGTAAAAGGGGTGAGGTTAGTTCAGGGTACAGATTCAAAGGAGGCACAATGGGGTTCCCAAGTCTATTCAAGAGCAATTTCACTCGTATTGCAGAAAACACTGTAAAGTATTACCTCGAACTGACTAGAAACTATGGCGATAGATTCAAGGATGAGATTTCCTTACTGGCTACGGCAGGCATTTTGGATGCGCAAGTCTATATCT
>JAGMBH010000146.1 GCA_023129815.1 Dehalococcoidia bacterium | reverse complement strand
ACCTCTGAGATAGCTGAAATTGAACGGGGAATCAAAATTAAACAGCCTGTTTAGCCAGCTGGAAGGCGATGGATAGTAAATATGCGTATAGTATCTACCCGCTACCCGCTAGTTGAGGTTGCTAAACTATGAAGTGTTTGATACTAGCTGGCGGCTTTGGCACCAGGTTATATCCCTTGACCATTAACCGGGCAAAAGCCTTACTGGGATATAAAGGCAAACCGATAATAAGCCATATCGTGGATAAGATTCCCAAAAATATAGACATCATGGTTAACACCAACAAGAAGTTTGAGGCTGATTTTCATCAATGGCAACGAACAATAAACAGAAAGGTGGAAATCTTGGTAGAGGAAGTTTTAAGCGAGGACCAGAAGCTAGGCGCTGTTGGCTCGCTTAACTTCTGGATTGAAAATAAGCCAATAGTCGAAGCCCTCCTGGTTATCGCCGGGGATAACTATTTTGAGTTCGCTTTGGCTCAATTCATAGCCAGATATGATGGCAAATATACCCTGGTAGCTGTTTACGATATAGGTGACAAAGGTAAGGCCAGCCAGTTTGGCGTGGTGCAACTAGATGGGCACAGGATAGCTGAATTCCAGGAAAAGCCAGCCGAGCCCCAGTCAAGTCTTGTTGCTACTGCCTGCTACATCTTCCCTCAGCGGATATTTCCCCTCTTGCGCCAATATTGCCAGCGGGGCAAAAGAGATAACCTGGGCAGCTTTATCGCTTACCTGATAGATAAGGATGAAGTCCACGCCTATACCTTCACTGAATCCTGGATTGATATAGGGAGCGTGGAAAACCTGGTATGATGCACATTGGCTATGCCTGGCTCGGAGCCCAGACTGCAGTAGCCATGTATGTCCTTGCCCGCAGACTCTCCATATAGACGATAAACACTTATATGCTGCGCCTCATTAAATGGTATTAGGCTGTTTAATTTTGATTTCCCGTTCAATTTTGGGCATTTTAGCAGCCTTTCACCCCCAAATGTTCGTAGTTGCCTGATTTATCAGGCACAGTCGCCCAATAAATTGGGCAACTACCCTCTCGCTTGAAAGGAGAGGGATAAGAGCCCGTCCTGAGTTTATCGAAGGATAAGGGTGAATGCTACAGGGTTCATCCCCACCTTACCAAGGATTGCTTTATCCCTATTAGCTTGTCTATAATGTGAATAATGAATGTCGTCGTTATCGGCGCTGGCTATGTTGGCCTGGCAGTTGTCTGTTGTCTGGCTAGGTAGGAAATTAGCCAGGTGGTGTCAAACTAAGCGGAGATTTCTATTGAGTTTGCAGAGGTTTTAACTTGGCAAGTCTATTTGGCACTAGCGGTATCAGAGGCAAGGTCAGTGAAGAGCTCTCACCTGAATTCTGCCTCCAAATGGGCAAAGCTATTGGCAGCACGTTGCCTCCTAGTTCAAGAATCTGCCTTTCAACTGATACCAGGGTCAGCAGAGATGTTATCAAGAGTGCCCTCGCCTCAGGCTTACTTTCAGTGGGAATAAATGTCACTGACCTTGGCATTCTGCCAACCCCGGCCTTGGCACTTCTCACTAAAGAGCTTGGCTTTGATGCTGGAATTATGATTACCGCCTCGCATAACCCACCAGACTACAATGGGATTAAACTGTTCAACCGAGATTCACTGGGATTTAGCACTGAGCAGGAAGAGGAGATAGAAACCAGATATCAGTCCAAGAAATTTCAGCCGACAAGCTGGCAGGAATATGGCAACCTAGCAAAGGAGGAAAAAAGTGGAGAGAAATACCTCCTGGCTTTAGAAAAGAAAGCTTCCTCCTGGAAATTTGATTCTCACATGAGGCTCGTCATTGACCCGGGAAATGGCGCAGCTTGCAATCTTGCTCCAGCCTTCTTCCAGGAACTAGGATTTGAGGTCTCCGCCGTAAATAATGAAGCAGCTGGTTTATTCCCAGGGAGAGGCGCAGAACCCACTGCAGAGACGCTCGGGGAAACAATCAAGTTCTTAAATAAGTGCCGTGCCGACCTAGCTATTTGCTTTGATGGCGATGCTGACAGGGTTGTCTTCTGCGATAGACAGGGCTTTCTGGGCTACAATGAGATGATTGCTTTTATATCTAGATTGGCAGTTGAGGAAAGCGGCAAAACCAGGGTTGCCGCCACCGTGGAAACAGGCAGGCTTCTGGATGCTGCCGTAGCCGACCTGAATGCCAAAGTATCCCGAACTAAGGTTGGAGATGTATCCCTGGCTTATTCTACTAAAGAGTCCGATGCCGCTATAGGAGTGGAGCCAGCAGGCGTTTACATTCTGCCTCAGGTAGGTTATTACCCCGATAGCTTCCTGGCTGCCCTTTTTCTCCTCAGCTACCTAAATGATGTCGGAGAAATCAGGGATTTCTTCAGCCATCTGCCATCGCTTTTCTTCGAAGAGAGCAAAATCCCCTGCCCTAATAGTTTGAAGGCAAAGGTAGCTAAAATATGCCAGACAGAAGCCAGCAGCTTTGAAGGTGGAAAGATTAACACTTTAGATGGCGTACGCATAGACTTCGCTGACTCATGGCTGCTCATCCGCCCCAGTGGCACCGAGCCGGTTATTCGGGTGCTCGCTGAGGCAAGCACGCAATCCAGAATGAAACAACTACTGACTCAAGGTATTAGCCTGGTTAAGGAAACCATCATCAAAACTGGAGAGGAAACATGAAGGTGGTGTTTCTTTGTGGAGGCGTGGGGAAAAGGATGTCCCCACTGTCTGAGGATAAATTCTTGCTTAAGTTCTTAGGAAAGAGCCTGCTTGAGCACCAGATTGAGCAAGCAAGAAAAGCCGGCTTAAAAGAATTCATTCTCATTGGCAACCCCAACAATATAGACAAAGTAAAGGCTGTTACCCAGAATATCCCGGGAATTAACGCTGCTTTTGTGGTCCAGGAAAAACCCTTAGGCATGGCTAATGCCCTGGAGGCTGCCAAAAAGATGTTGCCCGATGAGCCTATTATCGTGGTAAATCCCAATGACATCTTCGAAAAAGCAGCTTATACCGGTATCCTGGAAAAATACCGGACGGAGCCGGGCACTTCCTATATTCTTGCCTACGAAGTCGAGGAATATTTTCCTGGCGGCTACTTGATGCTGAGCAAAGATGGAAACGTGAAGGCTATTATAGAAAAACCAGGGAGGGGTAACGAACCTTCTAATTTAGTAAACATGGTAGTCCATCTCCACACTCAGCCAGGGAAATTTTTGGAATGCATCGCAACCGTAGTCACCTCAGCCGATGATGTCTATGAGCAAGCTTTGAACAAAATGATAAAGGAAGGATACAAAGTTAAAGCTATGAGGTATAATGGTTTCTGGGGCGCTATTAAATACCCCTGGGATATATTCCCGGTAATGGAGCATTTCTTGAAACAGATTAAGAAAAATATCTCGCCCAAAGCCACTATCTCCCCAACGGCAGTCATTGAGGGAGACGTCCTCATAGAAGAGGGTGTTAAAGTTCTTGAAAATGCTGTCATAAAGGGGCCATGCTACATAAGTCGAAATTGCATCATTGGCAACAATGCCTTGCTCCGGGGTGGCAGCCATATCGGTGAAGGATGTGTGATTGGCTATGGCACAGAAATAAAGCACTGCTACATAGGAGATGGGTGTTGGTTTCACAAAAGTTTTTTTGGAGATTCAATTGCTGGCAACGATTGCTCCTTTGGTGCCGGGACAGTCACTGCCAATCTTCGTTTGGATGAAAGGAACATCTCAGTTAAGGTTGGCAAAGAAGATATAGACACAGGTTTAAATAAGTTGGGGGCTTTTATAGGCAATGGAGTCCACACAGGAATCCATGTCAGTCTCATGCCTGGAATAAGGGTAGGGGCAGGTGGATTCATCGGCCCTCATGTTTGCTTGACCCAGGACCTGCCAGAAGGGAAAATGGCCTTAGGGGCTCAAAATTATAGAATTACAGACAACACTCTTTCCTGTCATTCTGAGCCTTCTTCACTTTCGTCATTGCGAGGGGCAGTCCCCGGCCAAGTAAGGGAAGGGGATAGGCGGGACTCCCCCTCTGCGACAAAGCAATCTGGGGGAAGGGATGAAATTAATACTCCTTCGGCTAGCAATGACACAAGGGGGGAAAGATAGGGGATTGATATGTGCGGCAAAGCAATCTGGGGGAAGGGATGAAATTAACACTCCTCCGGCTAGCAATGACACAAGGGGAGAAAGATAGGGGATTGATTTTTGCGACAAAGCAATCTGGGGGAAGGGATGAAATTAACACTCCTTCGGCTAGCAATGACACGAGGGGAGAAAAATAGCTCTAACTACAGAAAATTATAAAGTTATCAACAACGCAAGGAGGGAAGATTAGTCGCTAGTCGCTAGTCAATAGTCGATAGTTCAGGCTATAGACTGTAGACTGATTACCATGTGCGGCATAATTGGCTTTGTCGGCAACGAGCCAGCAGCACCAATCGTGCTTAGGGGCTTGTATAAATTAGAATACCGCGGCTATGATTCTGCGGGCATGGCCAGCATCAAGGATGGTAAGCTGCATCTTAAGAAGGATGCGGGCAAGATTGAAGAGGTAAATCAAAAGCACAAACTGGAGCAGCTTCCTGGCAATATCGCCATAGGCCATACTCGCTGGGCAACTCATGGAGGCGTAAGCCAGAAAAATGCCCACCCGCATCTTGACTGTGCTAATCAGATTGCTGTCGTCCACAATGGGATCATAGAAAACTACAAGGAGCTACGGCAGATACTTAAAGACAACGGGCATATCTTTACCTCTGAGACGGATACCGAGGTTATCCCCCATCTTATCGAAGAGTGTTTGAAGGAAAGTAGCACGTTGGAAAAGGCTGTCTATAAAGCTATACAGCGTCTGAAAGGCTCTTACGCCTTTGTTGCTATCTCGGCACAAGAGCCCCAGAAAATGGTGGCGGCTAGAAAGGATAATTCCCTGGTTATTGGCATAGGAGACAACGGTTCTTTTGCTACCAGCGACATCTTATCTTATTCTGACCGTAGGGCCAGGGTAGCCTTCCCTGAGGATGATGAGATAGCTATACTCAGAAGTGAAGGGGTGACTTTCCTTGATGCAAGAGGAAGGGAAATCCAAAAGGAGATGAGTACTTTAAACCTGGAGGGACAAGCTTCTGATAAAGGCAGCTACAAATACTTTATGCTCAAAGAGATAGTGGAGGAACCTCAGGCAATCAGGAAAGCGATAATGCAAGACAAGGGACAGTTCACCCAATTGGCTATGGATATTCTGAGAGCCAGGCAAGTGATTATTACTGCTTGTGGCACCTCGAGGTATGCTGCCCTTGTAGGTAGATATCTCTTCTCTAAAATACCGAAAAAATTCTGTGATGTAGTCATGGCTTCCGAGTTTGAATACTTTTCTCGAGATCTATTGATAAAAATACCTTGGTTATTGCTGTTTCCCAAAGTGGTGAGACTGCCGATGTCACTGAGGGAGTAAAGAGAGCCAGAGCCAATGGAGCGCAGGTTATCTCCATAGTAAATAGATTTAACTCATTGCTCTCCAGGATGAGCAATGCTACTATATATCTCAACTGTGGCCCCGAGATAGCTGTAGCTGCTACCAAATCCTTGCTAAGCCAGCTGGCGATTTTCTATTTGCTCTCCTTCACTATGGTCAATCAATTTGATAAGGCGGTCAGCAATCTTAAAAACGTTTCTGAGGAGTTAGCCAAAACACTCAGGCTGAATGGAACAAAATTAGAAGAGCTTGCCGAAAGGTTTAAGGATGCTAAGGATTTCTATTACATAGCCAGAGGAATCAACTTTCCCATAGCCTCCGAAGCAGCTCTGAAACTCAAGGAAATCTCCTATATACATGCTGAGGGACTGCCTGCTGGAGAACTGAAGCACGGGACTTTGGCGCTCATAGAAGAAGGAACTCCAGTGGTTGCTATCTGTCCGAATGATTATACTTTTCATGAGACCCTGAGCAATGTCATGGAGGCAAAAGCGAGAGGTGCCTTTATCATTGGCGTATCAGATAAAGAAGATGAAGTTTATGACTTTTGGATAAAGATCCCTCCGGTCAACGATCTGTTTTACCCCCTGGTTTCTATTGCTCCGCTCCATCTACTGGCTTACCATCTTGCGGTAAAGCGGGGCAAAGACCCCGACAAGCCACGCAACCTGGCTAAATCAGTCACCGTGAAATGAAAATAGTCATTAGTCTATAGTCATTAGTCTATAGTCATTAGTCTAGAGTCGAGAAAAATGAAAATAGAGAGGTTCGAAGATATTCAAGCTTGGCGAAAAGGCAAGGCTAGTCATATAGTCATTAGTCTATAGTCGTTAGTCTAGAGTCGAGAAAAATGAAAATAGAGAGGTTCGAAGATATACAACCTTGGCAAAAAGGCAAGGTTAGTAAAGTAGTCGCTAGTCGATAGTCTGACAGTCACAAATGAAAATAGAAAGGTTTGAAGACATCCAAGCTTGACAAGAGGCTAGGACTCTAGTGAAGATGGTTTATGATGCTGTAAAATCTGATAAGGGTTTTGGCAGCGACTATAAGTTTAGGGAGCAAGTCCAAAGTGCGGCGGTCTCGGTAATGTCTAATATTGCCCGCCCGGTGAAATGAATATAGTCATTAGTCTATAGTCGTTAGTCTAGAGTCGAGAAAAATGAAAATAGAGAGGTTCGAAGATATACAACCTTGGCAAAAAGGCAAGGTTAGTCATATAGTCATTAGTCTATAGTCGTTAGTCTAGAGTCGAGAAGAATGAAAATAGAGAGGTTCGAAGATATACAAGCCTGGCAAAAAGGCAAGGTTAGTCATATAGTCATTAGTCTATAGTCGTTAGTCTAGAGTCGAGAAAAATGAAAATAGAGAAGTTCGAGGACATTCAATCCTGGCAAAAAGCAAGGGAGCTAGTAAGGAGCACCTATCAAGTCACAAACAAAAGAGATTTCGCCAAGGACTACGGGTTAAGGGATCAGATTAGGCGAGCTTCTGTCTCTGTAATGAGTAATATCGCTGAAGGTTTCTCTAGGCAGACCGATAAGGAATTCATTCAGTTTCTGCACGTTGCTAAGGGGTCTGCCTCTGAAGTGCAAAGTCAATTATATGTGGCCCTTGATCTGAAATACATATCCGAAGCCACCTTTAAGCAGTTATATGAACTATCGGAAGAGACCATAAGGTTGATTTCTGGATTTACGAGATACTTAAGGGGAGATTAACGCATGACCCGAGACTCGGGACTCAAGACTGCACTTGTCACCGGTGGCGCTGGATTCATCGGCTCACACCTCGCTGAAGAACTGGTAAGGCGAGGTTATCAGGTTATCATTCTCGATGACCTTTCCACGGGAAAGATGGAGAACATAAAAACACTTATTAATTCATCGCGCATTTCACCAAACCCTGTAAACTCAAAGAACTCAACAAACTCTATGACTCGGGGGGTTGACTTCATCGAAGGGTCTATAACAAAACTGCCCTTACTGCAAGAAATCTTTCAGGGGGTGGATTTTGTCTTTCATCTAGCAGCCATCCCCAGTGTCCCCCGAAGCATAGAAAACCCTCTAGCTTCTCACGAGGTAAACACAACCGGAACTCTAAATGTGCTTCTGGCAGCAAGGGATAACGGCGTCAAGAAAGTCATTTATGCATCGTCCGCCTCTGTATATGGCGATATCCCAACCTTGCCTAAGAAAGAAGACATGCCACCTAACCCACAATCACCCTATGCTGTCAGCAAGCTTTGCAGTGAATACTACTGCCAGGCCTTCTATCAGGTCTATGGCCTTCCCACCGTCTGCCTCAGATATTTCAATGTCTATGGACCAAGGCAGGATCCAAATTCACAATATGCCGCTGTGATTCCCATATTTATCAAAAGGCTCTCTGAGGGAAACCCTCCCACCGTCTTTGGTGATGGCGAACAAAGCAGGGACTTCACTTTCGTGAAAGACGCTGTAGAGGCTACTATTCTGGCTGCTGAAAGCGATGCTACGGGAGTTTTTAATATTGGCACAGGTCAGAGGGTCACTATAAACAATTTGGCAAGGCTCATCACTAAACTCACAGGCAAAGACATAAAGCCAATCTACCAGCAGCCAAGGCCGGGCGATATAAGGCACAGCCTGGCTGACATTTCCAAAGCTAAAGAATTCGGCTACAGTCCCAAACATACTTTAGAACAAGGGCTTAGGCAAACAATTATGAGCTTCTGTAATGAGCCATGATTTATAACAGCCAGGCAGAAATAACGTTGGATAAGCTGAGAGCGAGCTATGGATGCCAACCCAAATATTGCACTAATGAACGAACTTGCTATAATATTTTGTGAGATTTTGAAGGAGAGTAATTATGGGGTTTACAAATGTTAAAGTCAGGATTTCTAATCCCGCTGACCTAACAAAACTAAGAGATATAGAGCTTTTGGTAGATAGTGGAGCACTCTTTACGGCTATTCCTCGCGCCCTGCTTGAAGAGCTAGCACTTAAGCCAATCGCTCGAAGGAAGCTGAGAGTTTTTGGAGGTGCCATTATAGAAAGGGACACGGGAGTCATTGTGATTGAATATGATGAAGCGCGTGCTGGCGTCCCAGTGATATTTGGGGAAAAGGAGGATCTTCCTATCCTTGGAGTCACAGCTTTAGAATCATTGGGCTACCAAATAGATCCTGTAACAAAAAAATTAAAACCCGTAGAGCTGCTCATGATATGAGTAAACCAACTCAACTATCTCAACCATCCCAACTAAGCCAACTAACTAACTTGCCTGATAAATCAGGCAACTACAGATGACTTGAACGCCTGGCAAAAAGCACTCAAGGATTATATGATAAGCAAAGGGTCACAGAAAGCTTCATAGCATGGCTAAAAAGATTGTCTTCCACCCTTATGCATGGTATAAAATGGAAAAGAGGGGGATAACCAAAGCTGATGTTGAAGAAACTATGAGAGAGCCTTATTCTATGTGCAGAGGCAAAATTTGGAAGAAAAATTGCCCAAAGGATATTAGTGGCTACTTGCTAAGAGCAATATTTGAGGGGTATGATGATATTCTGAGATAGGCGCTTTTGCATAAGGAGGATGACATGCAAATAGATTGGAGAGATTATATTGTCAGCACACCAGATATACTTCGAGGCAAACCAAGAATCGGTAGCACTCGGATTCCTGTCAGCCTTATCCTCGGATATTTGGCTGCGGGCAATACTCCTGAGAAAATTATAGAGGAATTTCCAGACATCACAAAAGAACATATCGCTGCTTGTTTAGGTTATGCCCGTGAGTTATCAGAATTTGAGATTGCTGTTTAAAGGCATTATAGCTCTTCAAGTTAGAAACCATCCGGAGATTATTCCACAGCTTATGGAAGTATTGGAAAATTACTTATCAGGTCACACTGATATGGTTAATTATAAGGGCAAGTTACTGTTAGTGGAAGTTCATAGGATCAGGGTCCGGGAATGACTGGAAAATGAAAACACCATCCCAACTAAGCCAACTAACTAACTTGCCTGATAAATCAGGCAACTACAGATGACTTGAACGCTTGGCAAAAAGCACTCAAGGATTATATGATAAGCAAAGGATATATTGGTAGCCAAGACAAGGCAGGATAAATAATTCAGGGAGGTTTTCGATGATTACTAGATATTTGCGTGAAGCTACATGTCGGGCCAAATATAAAATCTTAGAAGACGGGACTTATTATGGGTGGATTGAGGAGCTGCCTGGTGTGTGGGCTGCTGCTAATAATCTTGAAGAATGCAGGGATGAGCTAGAGTCGGTGGTTGAAGATTGGCTACTTCTAGGTCTAAGGCTGGGGCATAATATTACTCCTTTAGGAGACAGTCGAGAGCAATGGTTGACAGGTGGCAAACGAAAATAAGAATCTGGAGGCATAAATGCCAGCAAAAGGCAAGAAATTTGAAGCAAAATCTGAGCACCTAATACACGGAACCCAGATAAAGCAGCAGAAATGAAAACATCATACCAACCATCCCAACAATCTAAACCAGTCATCTCCATCATCGGGTTGGGCTATGTTGGCCTGCCTCTGGCTCAAGCCTTCTCTAAAATCGGCTTTGGTAGTCAATAGGATAATGAATAAGCTGATTCCTATCGCAAAACCAATCATAGGCGAAGACGAAATCAGTGCGGTAACAGCGGTATTAAAGTCTGGAAATATCGCTCAAGGCAAGAGGGTAGAAGAATTCGAGGAGGCATTCGCCGAGTTTATTGGTACAGAATATGCCATAGCTGTAAACTCTGGAACTGCTGCCCTCCACATAGCTTTACTGGCACATGGAATTGGAGAAGGAGATGAGGTTATCACATCCCCCTTTAGCTTCATCGCTACTGCGAACTCAATTCTGTTTACCGGAGCGAAGCCCGTCTTTGCCGATATAGAAGAAGAAACCTTTAATATTGACCCGGATAGCATCGTTGAGAAAATCACATCAAGAACGAAGGCAATAATGCCGGTTCACCTCTATGGGCAACCTTGTGATATGGCGAAAACAACGAAGATAGCCGAGGAATATGGCCTCATCGTTATAGAGGATGCCTGCCAGGCGCACGGTGCGGAAGACGGAGGCAAGAAGATAGGCTCGTTTGGCACTGGCTGTTTTTCGTTCTACCCTACAAAGAATATAACTACTGGCGAAGGTGGTATGATAACCACGAATGATAAAGATATTGCTCAAAAAGCCAGAATGATAAGAAACCACGGCCAAAGGGAAAGGTATTTTCATGAAATTCTGGGGTATAATTATCGCATGACTGACATTGTCGCAGCAATTGGAATTTGCCAGCTAAGAAAACTGGAACAATTTAATGATAAGAGAATAGAGAATGCGAGGATTTTGACAGAGAGGCTCAGGGGAATTAGAGGGTTGATTCTCCCTTACGTCAAATCAAATGTGAAGCATGTTTTTCACCAATACACAGTCAGGGTAACAAAGGAATTTGGCTTATCAAGAGATGAGGTAAAAGAAAAGTTAAAACAAAAAGGTATTGTGACAGAGATATATTACCCATTGCCTATACACAAGCAACCCCTCTATCAAGAGTTAGGCTATAATGACCATCTCCCGAAGTCGGAGAAAGCTGCCAGAGAGGTGCTTTCATTGCCAATTCATCCATCCTTAACAAAGCAGGACTTACAGTACGTCATTGACACTTTGGTAGCTCACGTAAAAACTTAAGAGGGAGACTATTATGAGTCAATACATTGCAGATAGCGCAAAAGTGGGCAGAGGTTGCGTTTTCGGCAAAAATATAGTGATTGAAGAAAATGTTCAAATTGGGGACAATGTCTACATCGGGCACAATGTCGTTATTCACGAAGGAACTAGAATAGGCAGCAATGTTCATGTTGATGATTGTTGCATTATAGGGAAGTTGCCGAAATCGGGGGTATCCAGTACGCGTGAAATCCCTGAGAAGCTACCTCCTCTAAAAATAGGGAATGGCTCTATTATGGGTTCTAATGTTATTCTCTATAGGGGGTCGATGATAGGCAACGAGGTATTCATAGGTGACCTGGCGTCAATTAGGGAACAAAATGAGATAGGTGACAGGGTTATTATCGGCAGATTGGTTGTAATGGAACCGATGACGAGGATAGGGCAACGGGTAAGGATAGCAGCTGGCACTCACCTTACAAGCAATATGATAATCGAAGACGATGTCTTTATGGGAACCGAGGTTAGTTCTTCCAATGACAACACAATGGGGAGAAGACCTGTTGTGTATAGAGGCGCACATATTAAACGAGGTGCCCGAATTGGCTCAAACTCGACCCTTCTGCCTGGTGTGGTCGTTGGTGTGGAAGCTGTGGTTGCTGCTGGGACTGTTGTGAATCGTGATGTTCCAGACAGAAAGATAATTGCAGGCGCCTCACCCAGAATCATCTGTGACGCGTGGAAATTAGACACTATTCTCACAAATCAGGATTAACCATTATGAAAATAGAAAGACAAAAAATCCTAGAACTAGTATACGCTTCGATTGAACCGATAAACGAGCAGAGAGAGAGTAAGGATGATAAGTTGGAGTTAGAAGAAGAGACACATTTGTTTGGAAGGGAATCAAAATTAGATTCTCTCGGCTTAGTGACCCTCATTATAGATATCGAACAGAGCTTGGTCGAGGAACTTGGTTTGGAAGTCTCACTCACAGACGAAAAGGCAATGTCACAGGAAAGAAGTCCTTTTCGGGATGTAAAGTCATTAGTTGACTATATATGTTCTCTGGAGGTATAGCCGGTGGAAACTGATAAGGAAGTGATGATAATTACGGGCACTCGAAAAGGTATCGGCAGGTATCTCGCTGAACACTATCTTGGTAAGGGATATATAGTTGTCGGATGTAGCCGCGGAGAATCTGCACTTGAATCAGGTTCTTACGAACACTTCTGCTTAGATGTTGCGGACGAATCAGCGGTCAAGAAAATGGTCAGTAGCGTATACCAGAAGTATAAGAGGATAGATATCCTCATTAATAATGCTGGCATTGCATCCATGAACCATGTGTTGTTGACGCCGTTATCATCTGTAGAGAATGTATTCAAGACAAATGTTTACGGCACCTTCTTATTCTCCCGTGAAGCGGCAAAACTAATGTCAAAGAATAAATATGGAAGGATAGTAAATTTTGTGACCATCGCCGTACCTCTTAAATTAGAGGGAGAGGCGATATATGCTGCATCCAAAAGTGCCATTGAAAAGTTTACACAGGTCATGGCCAAAGAAGTAGCAAGTTTTAATATTACGTGCAACAGCGTTGGGCCAACCCCCATTGAAACAGATTTGATTAGGGGAGTTCCAAAAGAAAGGCTTCAAAAGCTCGTAGAGAGCTTAGCAGTAAAAAGGTTTGGCACATTTGAGGATGTAGTAAACGTGATAGATTTTTTCATAAGCAGATCTAGCGATTGTATTACAGGCCAAACTATTTACTTAGGAGGAGGATAACACTATGTCAATTCAATGGCTATTAGACAGAATGCAGACATTTGGTGATGGAGAAGCAATTATCTGGAAAGGCGACCGATATACATATAAATGGCTGCTGGATAGAGTGAAATACTGGGAAACGAATTTGAGCAGTAATGGAGTAGGAAGTGGCCAGGTAGTTGTCATAGAGGGAGACTTTTCACCAAACATATCTGCCTTATTACTGGCTTTAATTGGGAATAAAAATATTGTCGTTCCTTTATCCTCGTCACTTCCAGAGAAGCAGAAAGAGCAGTTTGTCTCCATAGCTGAAGCACAGGTGAAATACACCTTCGACTCAGATGATGGTTTCCAATTCGAAGCATTGAAAAAAAGAGCGGAAAATGCGTTAATACTAGAACTTCAATCGACAAATGAACCGGGATTAATTCTATTTTCTTCCGGTTCGACGGGGAAAAGCAAAGCTGTCCTACATAACTTTACCAAGCTACTGGAAAAATATAGGACACCGAGGCCGGCATTCAGGATGATAATATTTCTTCTATTTGACCATATCGGTGGGGTAAATACTTTCTTCCATATACTATCAAATGGAGGATGTATCGTGGCTGTAGATGAGAGAAGCCCTGAAGGCGTTTGCAAAGCGATAGAAGCATTTAAAGTTGAGATACTCCCAACTTCTCCAACGTTCTTGAACCTTCTTCTCATCTCGGAGCAGTATAGATATTTTGATTTATCCTCGCTAAAGAGAATCACCTATGGCACTGAGCCGATGCCTGAAAGCACCTTGAAGAAGGTGCATGAGGTTTTGCCAGACGTCCAGCTACAACAGACTTATGGCTTGTCTGAGCTGGGTATATTAAGATCGAAATCCAAGAGTTCGGATTCATTGTGGGTCAAGATTGGAGGTGAGAACTACCAAACTAAGGTTGTTGATGGGCTTCTATATATAAAGACGGATTCGGCGATGCTGGGGTACTTAAATGCGCCATCGCCGTTTGATGAAGACGGGTGGTTTAATACAGAAGACCAAGTTGAAGTGGATGGAGAGTATATGAGGATATTAGGTAGAAAATCGGATATCATAAATGTTGGAGGTGAGAAGGTTTATCCTGCGGAAGTGGAGAGCGTTCTGCTTGAAATGGATGGTGTAACAGATGTTGCAGTTACAGGTGAGCCTAACCCAATCCTTGGCCAAATAGTGAAAGCGAGAGTAAACCTCGGCAAAGAGGAAAACATAAGCGAACTCAAGAAGAGAATTAGAGAATTTTGTAAAGGGAGACTGGAACAGTACAAGATACCTGTGAAAGTCGAGATTGCTGGCGAAACCCAGTTTAGTGCCCGCTTTAAGCGGATGAGACGCTGATCTTTGATGCTACGCTTTCATAGGCAAGTGATGGGGGAATCACCGGAAGGGTGAGTGAGTGTATCCTGAAAGAGAGATCCTGTAGTTGACTGTTAGAAACGGAGGAATTCGTTGAGAAAACAGTTAAGAGTCGGTGTTATTGGAGTTGGGGCAATGGGTAGAAATCATGCCAGAATCTACTCCGAGCTTAGCGATATCGAACTTATCGGTGTTGCAGACATCAATCAAAATTTAGCTACCTCAATTGCCCAAAGCTATGAATGCAAAACCTATGCAGACTATAATGACCTCTTGAGTGAAAATCTGGATGCCGTGAGCATAGCTGTTCCCACCACTCTTCATAAGAAGGTAGCTTTAGACGCAATTAAGAAGAGAATAAATATTCTGATTGAGAAACCTATCGCCGACACGGTAGAGAATGCTGATGAAATTATGGAAGCCGCCCAACAGAAAGGGGTTAAGCTGATGATTGGGCATGTTGAGCGTTTTAATCCGGCAATCATCAAGCTAAAAGAGCTGATAGGTAAGGGGCTATTAGGTGACATCATATCCATCTCGGCTAAAAGAGTTGGTCCTTATAATCCCAGAATAAGGGATGTGGGCATCATCCTCGATCTAGGAACACATGATATAGATATTATGTCCTACCTATGTAGTGAGAGGATTAAGGAAGTCTATGCCTCGGCCGGAAGTGTTGTTCATAGCCATGAAGACCATGCCATAATCACGCTGAATTTCAATAATGGCAGCAGCGGGGTAATAGAGACAAACTGGCTTACCCCTCACAAGATAAGGAACTTGACGGTCATAGGTTCGAAAGGGATCGCCGAGGTTGATTACATCCAGTCAAGCCTTAGGATATTTGATAAAGAGTGGGTAAGGGATGCGAAAATCGAGAAAGAGGAGCCCTTAAAACTCGAGCTTCTGCATTTCATTGCCTGTATGCAACATGATAAGGAACCTCTAGTATCAGGGGAAGAAGGGAAACATGCCCTCGAAGTTGCACTTGCTGCAATGGAGTCTGCCAGAACCGGAAGGGTATGTCAGATAAAATGAAGATTCTCAGGCTTGAGAAAAATGCTATCGCGAATGCCCTTACTGGCGGCAAGGTAACCATCGCCGTTTACGGTTTAGGAAAGATGGGCTTGCCACTGGCAGCAGTTTTTGCCCAGAAAGGTGCTAAAGTAATCGGAGTAGATATAGATCAAAAAGTAGTTGCTGAAGTAAATAAAGGTGAGTGTCCCATCTTGGGTGAGCCTGGGCTTCCTGAAATGCTCAAACCGAATGTGGAAAGGGGAAGACTTTCAGCTACTATGGACGGAGTGGCGGCTGCGAAAGAATCAGATGTGATGGTCATACTTGTTCCTTGTTTATTGAATGGAGACAAAAGTCCAGACCTCACAGCTATAAGTGCTGCGAGCTCAAGCATCTCCCAGGGACTCTCCAAGGGTGATTTGGTCATCCTTGAAACCACCGTCCCTCCCTGCACTACGAAAAATATGCTGCTACCAATCCTTAAGCAATCAGGGTTAAAGGACGGAGAGTTTGGCTTAGCTTTCTGCCCCGAGCGAACGAGTTCCAGCAGGGCAATACGGGATATTACAGGTTCCTATATGAAAGTCGTCGGTGGCATCGATCAAAAGAGTACTGCGACTGCCGAAGCAATCTATTCAGTTATCAACAAAAAGGGCGTAATAACAGTCTCTGACACCACAGCGGCTGAAGCTATAAAGCTTTTCGAGGGCATCTATCGAGATGTCAATATTGCACTGTCCAATGAGCTAGCATTGATCTCTAGGGAAATTGGCGTTTCCCCTATGGAAATATTCCCAGTAGTAAATGAGCCCTTTGATGAAGTGCATCAGCGCTACCATATTAACCTCCTCCAGCCTGGCGCTGGCGTGGGTGGACACTGCATCCCAGTTTACCCATACTTCGTAACCAAGACTACCCAGACAGACACCAGTCTCATCAAGGTGGCGAGGAAAATCAACGATTTCATGCCATATCATATGGTCAACCTGATAATAGAGGGCTTAAACGATATAGGAAAAGATGTGAAGGGTTCTAATGTTCTTATTCTGGGACTTGCCTTCAGGGGTGGCGTCAAAGAAGCCAGGAATTCACCAGCCATACCAATAATCCAGAGACTGAAGGAACTCCGCGCCAATGTATTTTTGTATGACCCCTTGTTCTCAAAAGAAGAGATAGAAAGCTTTGGTGCAGCATATAGTGGTAGCTTTGACAATATGGATTGCCTTGTCATTGTAACCGACCATAATGAATTCAAAGAATATGACTGGCAAAGGATTAGCGGCAATATGAGGAACAAAGTTATCGTGGACGGCAGGCAGATTGTTGAGCCTGAAAAAGCTAGGAAACTCGGCTTTGTCTATAAAGGGATTGGATGTCTTTAGCAATTTAAGATGAAGATTGCTTCGGTTGTTAGTACCAATAAACACAAAATCATTGAACCGGTTGCGCATTCTAAGCCAGAAGGAAAGCAAAGAAATGTGTTTGGAGATGGCAAGGCAGCAGAGAGGATGACCAATATCATTTCCCAATTTGGCGCAAGCAAAACATGAAGAGTGAAAGTGCCAAAGGAGTGAGTTTGAGAGACAGCACTTTTACTGATGAGTACTATGAACAAGCATGGTCTCAAATTGCCTCCTCTATCTCATCTCAAGAAGAGGAGCGAATCGAGCAAACCTTGTCCTTGATCCCTGGAGATTCCTCTTCAATCCTGGATGTAGGCTGTGGCGATGGGAGAATAACAAATCGCCTGAATTCGCTATATAGCAAAGTTGTTGGATTGGAGAGCAGCAGAGAGGCACTGCGACATGTTAAAGTTGAAAAGATACTTGGCAGTGTAGATTCTTTGCCGTTTCCAAACAAGAGCTTTGACCTGATTCTCTGCTGCGAGGTTCTAGAGCATCTACCGTTCAGGGTTTACCCCGGAGCAATAGAAGAAATACAAAGGGTTGCAGCGAAATATATCATTGTTACTGTTCCTAATAATGAAGACCTGGGGAGGTCATCAGTGGTTTGCCCGCATTGTAGCTGTGTTTTCAATGTCAGCAGGCATGTTCGCTCTTTCAACCAAGAAAGGTTAAAGGGGCTATTTAGCCAATTTGGTTTACAAAGTTTGCAATTTTGCCTGCCCGTAAAGGTCTATCCTAGCTTCCTCATAAAAGGAGCTAAATTTACAGGGCTTCTTCCCAAGAATCCTTTCCCTACCACTGCACTGTGCCCTCAGTGTGGCTACTCCTCCTCCTCATCGGGCGAAGCTTCCTTAAGAGCCATCACATCCGATAGGGATAGACTCTCAGTTAGGCTTCTCCGTCCTTTAGCAAGGCGATTAATACCCACTAAAAAACGAGGGACTTGGCTTATCGCTCTCTATCAGCGAGGCTAAGAGAGTCTACAACACGAGCAATGAGAATGAGCTTTCGAAATACCAGCGAATCGCAAAAATTCTCCAGCGATGTTATCTGGGTAGCAATTTCTCAGGTATTCATACTTCTTACCGGGTTAGTTACCCTCCCTGCTCTAACCAAATCCTACTCCCCGGAAACTTATGGTGTGTGGGTGCAGATGCTTGTGACGGTTGGCTTGCTAACTCCCATTCTGACTCTGCAGTTTGCAACTGCCACCGTTAGATTCCTAGCCGCAGGAGAAGGCAAGGAGAAAAGGCGGCACGTCTTTGGCACAATGTTATGGCCTATTCTTGCTTTTGTCTGCCTTGTGTTCATTGTCTCTTTGCTGCTGAGGCAAAACCTGTCTATATTCCTGTTTGCCAGCCCTAGATATATTTCTCTTGTTCCCTTGGCTTTCCTTTGGGCTTCAACGGAGGCTTTATTCTCATTTTCACTCTCCTATTTAAGAGCAAGAGGGAAAATAAAGAGGTTATCAGTTATTCAGCTAGCGCTTGCCATCGCCAAGATGGCAATAATAGTGTCTCTGGTGACAACAGGACATGGCCTTGGCTGGATTGTCACTTTCATTATAGTCGGGGAGGCTCTTTTTATAGGCACAGTTTTTAGCATGATAATAAGGGAGATAGGCTTTCCAAAACCAGCCTTTGAAGGATTAAAACACTATTTGTCTTTCAGTATTCCCCAGATACCAAGCGGAATTCTACTCTGGATAATCAGTGCTAGCGACAGATATTTCATCACCCACCTTCTTAGCCTTTCCCACACCGGGATTTACTCTGCCTCCTATACCTTAGGCACTTTAATAGCTCTCTTTTATAGCCCTATTAGTTTCGTCCTTTTTCCTACAGTAGCTAGGCTTTGGGAGCAAAAGGAACCATCAAGAGTAAGAAACTACATGGAATACTCAACTAAGTTTTTCTTAACTCTCGCCATTCCGGGAACTGTCGGGCTCTATATATTGTCTCAACCTTTGCTTGGCATTCTTGCCACCACTGAGTATATGGCTGGAGGAAGCTTAGTTTTGCTAGTCGCCTTGGGCACGATATTATTAGGAATATACCAGATGAATGTCTATATAATTCTCTTGGTTCAACAGACCAAATGGCTACCGCTAATGATAGGAGTGGCTGCAGTCACCAATGCAGGCATCAATCTAGCTTTAATCCCCAAAATCGGTATAATGGCAGCAGCAATTTCAACCATTGTATCTTATTTCATCTTGGCAACTATTGTAACAGTCTGGGCAAGGAGAACCATTAGCTATAAGGTAGATTTGAAGTTCTTAAGCAAGGTTCTAGGTGCAACTCTTGTAATGGCTTTTTGCCTAAGGTTCATGCCAACTGCTAGTGTCTACTATGTTGCTTTAGCAATAATTGCGGGAGTAGCCGTATTTACTCTGGGGCTTTGGTTATCTAAAGCCTTTTCCACACGAGATAGGAGGCTTATCAGAGAAGTTATCTCGGGCTTGAATCCCAGGCTCTGGACACCCGAATCTCCCGGGCAAAATCCTCCCACCAGCAATGAGCGAGATAGCGCTGAGCAGCAAGGAGAAGATATGGGATCGGAGGGGAATCAATGACAGCCGCTGAAGGGAAGAGAAGAAGGTGCCTATTGTTTCCTTTTATTTCTCGTTTCCTTATACTCCTGAAGCGTTTGCTCACAGACCTCAGCCACCCTTTTAGCTACGCTTTCCCAACTAGGGTTTTCCAAAACATATCTGCATCTATGCTTGTTCATTTTGTGTTCTTGTAACAGGCACCAGGTAATCCATAGCAAGGTTATGTGGAGCCTAAGGAATACAACGACTGCAGCCAATTACCTATATAGGTATCTACATCATAATTGCATTGGACTAACTTTCTTCCGCTTCTCCCGAATTTTGCCCTCAGGTTGGGGGCCATTAGCAAAGAAATCGTTCTTGCCGCCGTCAAATCGGTGTCCCCCTCAAGCACCAGATATCCCGTTTCGTCATTTCTAACAACCAAGTGAAGTTCCCCTATGTCATACGCGACGACTGGCACCTCCATAGAAAGTGCCTCTAGTGTTATCCTCCCAACCCCCGACTGCGGTGGATGCAATGGGCAAACAAGTGCATCTGCACCATAATACGCGAATGGCATTAGCTCATGGCTTACTCTGTCTATTTGAAACACGATGCCACTGAGATTATCCTCTGCAACAGATTGGCTTATCCATGGCTTCAAAGGACCTTCTCCGATCAATACAAACTTCACTGCTGGTAGACTGCTATGTATCCGTTTAATAATTTCAAACATATCCTGAGCTCCATCCCAACTAGTTAGACGCCCCACATATAATACATATTTGTCCGGCAGTCCAAAAACAGAAAGAAACTTTTGGGATCCATCTTCAGACACACAGGCTCTAGAAAATTTCTTGGTATCAGCGAATACACGCCGCACAGACACGCGTGATGCTTGAACACCTTTACTAATAAGCTTTTGCGCGATTTGCTGGTCATTAGCAACAAAAAGGTCGGCAAACCCAAGTATGAATTTACTAGCAGCTGCGAAAAGCAAATTTTTTACTGTGCAATGCCGTTTCAGCGACCATTCTTCTTCATAATGTCCATGAATTGTTATCATTGACTTCTTTTTGAATAATTTGGAAAGCAAGCATACGACTACGCCAGACATTCCGATGGCACCCGCCACTAGTACATCCTGCCTTATTAGGGAAGGTAAATTCCTAAGGCACACGGGAGGATATGATAGCAACCATGGTGGCTGCTTGTTTTCCCATGGAGCAACAACATTTGAATCGCTGCGCTGACATTCTTCTTTATTCCTGACAAAGGTGACTTGAATTTTGCCTCCGCTAGCTTTGTTTATTCTTTGCCTGAATTCAGATTCACTAAGTCCGCCTATCGACAATAGGACACCTGCCCAGGTAATACATACACGCAGTGGCATTTCTAATTTAGTCTCCTCAATCCAGGGACGATAGCAACCTTGCTTCCCAAGTTTGAGAGATTCTCTACCAGCTCACGAAGATGCATCGCTCCTCCACTGCCCTTAAGTATTGAAGCTGGCACATAAATTAGTATCCTCATACTCTTTACCTTTTCCAATAAAGTACTGAAATCTAGAGTGCACTACTATTTGGAAGGCTACACAGAGGGTTATTACCTCCCTTCTTTATCTTTTCAAACTCCCTAATATGCTCCTGTACCTTTCCACCGCTGCCTCGTAGGTAAATTCCTTCTCAACAAGAGCACGGGCATTCTTGATTATGCTATCAAGCTCTGGGTAATTCAAGGCTCTGATAACATTCTTAGCAATACATCCAGGAGTGTTATCCTCCATAATAAAGCCAGTTTCCTCATTCTTTATAATATCCGGGATAGCCCCGACAGGTGTTGCTAAAACTGGTGTACCACAAGCCATTGCCTCAAGCATAATATTGGGTAAACCTTCTGTGTAAGAGGGTAGAATAAGTAACTTTAAGTCATTTAGATATTTGGGGAGCTCATCGTGAGGAATCCAACCGGCAAATTTGGCTTTGTTATTTAAACTTCGGTCGCTAAGATACTGTTCGACTTTTGTGCGTAGTTGCCCATCACCACCTATCAAAAATTCAACATTGCTTTCTCTTTCCAATATTTTTGATATTGCTTCCATAAAGTTTAAGATGCCCTTTGCTTGACTCAAACGGCCAATGTAGCCGATTAAGTTGTCCCTCTCTTCTGGCAGCCTTTCTACTTTAAACTTATCGAAGTCAAGAAAATGTTCGTGAGCAATTGAGATTTTGTTTTTATATTTTCCTAAGTGCCACTCTTTGATAAGTCGCTCTGAATATACGACAATTCCAGTCGCCAAGACACGATTGAGCTTTTCTAGAAAACTTGCGGGCCAGGAAAGAGGGTCTTTGTTAGCCTTAGAGAACTTTTGTTCAGAAGATGCTGATATTAATATAACTTTTTTTCTTGATAATTTTGCGGCTAGCATAGGTAATAACAAGCCACCTTCTCCCAAAAAAAGAAACCACAAATGTACATGTCTTCTTATCTTCACTAATCTGTAAGAGATTCTTAATTGCGTATAAATGAACCTCATAATTCTAGTGAACGTATTTGTTGTCCCTGTTTTATGATTTATCAGGTAAAAGTAAATATTACCTCTCTTATAATCTTTAGAGAGAGTAGCTGCTGCGTTTCCAGTGATGAGATAAAGGTTTTGTGAAAGAGGATACAATATCTCTATAAGGTTTGATAACGGAGGTCCCCCTGATTCTAGCAAGGGGAAAGTAACTATGCCCATATTCAGATGGCCTTCCTTATTCACTTGCATTGGAGTGCATCCCATGAAGCCTTTTGAGATTATAGACTTCCTCGATGAAATAGGGAAGCCGTTACTAACGCAGTATTTGTGCTCCACCATTGTTATAAATTCTGTTTTTGCTATCAATGACATGACTTAGCCCCGGGATGTCATTAAAAGCGATATGCTGCCTTAACCCGGGGCCAGTGGCAAATGTTATCTCATGTTTGGCAAGGTTCCAAGCAGTGAAATAAAGATAGCTGCCTTCCTTGAGCTCAGTGGCCTTCCGGGGCAAATAGGCTGCTTGCCCGGGGAAACTGTAAAACCATACAAGTCTATGAGCATGGTGGTCGGCATAGACGTTAGATTCATCACCAGCCTTTTGTGCCAGCCATTCGGCGCCAGCACCGTCCGGCCAGTAGAAGACACCAGCCAGGTCCAGACGGTAGCTGCTTAAGGCAATGGAATAGGGAGTATCAATCTTATCAGTAACCTCCTGCGTGGTAACTTCATAGATAAAGCCAGAGGTAAACAGAAAGTAAGGTATCAGTACCGCTACTGCTATGAACTTGAGATAGCCCTGGCTATCCTCAGCAAACTCTAAGGTATGTATTCTTCGTCTCAGTTTCCGCCACAAGGAGCTTGCCCCTAGCCAGATAGCCTCACCGCCAAGGATACAGCAGGGGGCTAATGTGATCAAGGCGATGTGATACCACCGTGTAGTATTAAGGGTATTGGCAAAAGCAGGCACAAAGATACAGGCTACGAGCAGCAAGACGCTGGTCACACTTAGAGCAATATATTCGCCAGTAAATCTCAAGTGCCTTCGCCTGAAGATAAGTCTGAGACAGCCAACAACCAGGAAAAGCTGAGTAATATATTGCAGAATTCTAAAGCCCTTTCCCTGTGGTGATGCCTGAGGGAAATCAAGCCCTAAGGCAGTCTGAACCAGGACATCGCGCTTGCTGAACTGAAAGAAGGCTAGCGGCTCTGCTGGCTCTGCTGGTGCCGGCTCTGTTGGCTCTGCTGGTGCCGGCTCTGTTGGCTCTGCTGGTGCCGGCTCTATTGACTCTGCCGACTCTGGTGCTAGTTTGCTCAGCTCAGTAGTAACGATGTTTATCTGCTGCGTCCAGAGGCTACTCAGGCTTCCGAGATTTAGCCCCGAGGTGACAGTTCCATACCAGGCAAAAGCAAAGATAAAGTAAATGGCTACCATCACCATCAGCGCTTTTACCGGCAAGGCTGGCGCTGTCTTCGGCCTTTGGGGCAGGTGGCTACGTTTTCTAGTTAGCCAGGCCCATGCCCTCCTAAAAACATCTCTTCTTATTACGACCACCACTGGTAGGAAAAGCGCCATATAAAGGAAGCCAATAAATCCCAGGGCGTAATGTGCGACGACCATTGACATGGCAAAGATAATGGCTAGAGTCAACTTCGGACCTAAGTTGAGCTTTCTATCTACCAAAAGCAGTATGAATAGAGCGAAGAAAAGCTCGGCAATCTGCTGCCTGGGCAAGGCAATCATCTCCAGGCAGAAGGTGGGTATGGCCACAAAAAAGAAAGCGGCCAGGAATGCTTTTTTGGAGCTCATTTGCTGGCTGAAAATATGAAATAAGAGCAAAGGCACCAGCGAAAAAAGCAGGGGGTAGACTGCCTTGAATACCCACAGCCCGTCAATATTAAGCATCAGGGAGTAAATTGGGGCCAGCATACACGTAGACAGGCATGAATTGATATTGTTAGGGATGGAGGCATCCCAGAAGCCGCTATTAGCCACCAGATTATAAAAGTGATACTCGGAATAAATGTCACTACCTATGAGGTAAGGGGACATCAATGTTGTCTGATATAGAAGGCAAAGGCCTATTATAAATATAGCTAATGGGTATACCCTTGGCTTGATAAGCCTGCCAAAGGCAGCCAGACCAACAACCCCGGCTATGACTAACATTGAGATGATGAGAAAAACATTGTTTTGGTAGGCATCGATTAGGACGACGCCGAGCATGGTCAATAGAGGAAGCAGAGCTAAAAAGAGCAGCGAAGAACCCCTTATAGGCTCTTCGCGGAGCCTGCCCCGTGGAGTAAATTTTGCTACTCCACGGGGCCTGTCCTGAGAGGTAGGAGATTGCTTCGCTCCGCTCGCAATGGCATTAAAGGGCTCGGAATGACAGGAGACGAAGGGCGCAGAGTGACAATTTACTGTTAATAAATGACCTCTGTCTCTCTTGTAGGCAACAGCCATCAATATTATGGCGAATACAGCTAAAGCAGCAGTTACCGGCATCAATGAAATTGGGCTGGAAATACCGATGAAGGGCAGAACTAAATTGATGAATGCTCCAGAGAACATGACAAAGGCAACGCTTAAGCCCACTGAATAGGCGAGGCTTTCTACTGTATTTATGCTGTGGATTTTGAGGATTCTGAGGATGAGGATACCGGGAATAAAGGTGACAAAAATAAAGCCAACAACTTGCCTTAAGCCGGGGACATCAAAACCTAAAGAAGCCAGACCAATTAGCCCGAGGATGGCCAGCAGAATAGCCAACGATGATCGCAGGCACTTATTGATTTGCCAATCATTAGGTGGGGTCATTTACGAGTAACCTCTGTGAAATCTCATCCTGTGCTCCTATTGCTGAGGCTTGCCAAGCCTCAGTTGCCTCCTTGTAGACCGGCAAGTTTTTCCAAGCGATATTCTCCCAGTATAACTTTTTCCTTTGCTGCTTTATAAGCATTTTTCCCAATTTCCTGCCTCAACTTATCGTTCTTGAGGAGCTTAATTATGGCTTCGGCTAGAGCATTGGCATCTGTGAATGGGACGAGGAAACCGGTTTCGCCATCTGTCACAACCTCTGGATGGGCACTTACATTGAACACTACCACTGGCTTTCTACAGGCTTGAGCCTCTAGCAGAGGTAGATTATAAGTTTCCCACCTGGAGCAGCTAGCATAGATGTCACAAGCAGCATAGTAGAGAGGCAAGAACTCATGTGAAACGGGGCCGGTAAATACTACGGAATCGTCGC
>JAGMBH010000145.1 GCA_023129815.1 Dehalococcoidia bacterium | reverse complement strand
TGGTTGCCTTTACCAGTGGGGTCTTACGCATTATTTTTGGTCTTTGCCTTATCCTCTTCTTTCCTGGTTATACCTTACTCTCAGCGCTTTTCCCCAGGAAAGGCGACCTCAGCGGCATTGAACGGGTAGCCCTGAGCTTCGGCTTGAGCATTGCTATAGTGCCGCTTATGGGGCTGATACTCAATTATACCCCCTGGGGCATCAGGCTCTATCCTATCCTTATCGCTATTACCATTTTTATCTTTGCTGCTGCTGCCATTGCCTGGCAGCGGCAAAGGAGATTGTCATCACAGGAGCGTTTCGAAGTTATTTTCACCGTTGCATTGCCACAATGGGCCGGAATGAGCAATTTGGATAAAGGACTCTCCGTTGGCTTGGTAGTAGCCATCGTGGCAGCCCTGGGTTGTCTGGGATATGTCATAACCAATCCCAAGCAAGGCGAGAAATTCACTGAGTTCTATATCCTCGGTTTGGAGGGTAAGGCGGAGAATTATCCCCAACAAGTCACGGTTGGTGAGGAAGCCCGAGTAATCCTGGGCATTGTCAACCATGAGTATCAGCCGACAAGCTACCGCGTGGAGATAGAGATAAGCGGTGTCAAGGATAAGGAATTACGCACCGGCATATTGGCTCACGAAGAGAAGTGGGAGCAAGAGATAGGCTTTACTCCAAGCGAAGTCGGATTAAATCAAAAAGTGGAATTCTGGCTATATAAGGATGATGCCCTACAGCCCCATCTTGAACAGCCACTTCATCTTTATATTAATGTTAACAGTAGTTAAATCTCAATATTGTGTGAGAACGCTTTAGATTGCTTCGCTTTGCTCGCAATGACAAACCGCGAATAGGCTCGCAATGACATGGCGGCCTAATTCAGGCAAAATGTTATAATCTTTGCCATGTATGATGTTATTGTAGTCGGCGCTGGCCCAATAGGAAGCTTCATCGCCTCCAGATTAGCTGAGCTTGGCTATAGAGTAATCGCCTTGGAGCAAAAAGAATGTGTGGGCGAAAACGTCTGCTGCACGGGCATCATCAGTGTCGAATGCTTTAGTACCTTTAACCTCGAAGCTGCCATTTTCCGAAAGGCAAACTCAGCCAAGTTCTTTGCCCCATGTGGTCAATTTATCAGGCTTGAGAGAGAAAATCCGCAGGCTTACATAATAGACCGTGCCAGCCTGGATAAAAGCCTAAAACAGCGTGCTCAGAGACATGGCGCTAACTACCTTTTTTCTGCCTCGGTGGTAGCTGTTACTCCTGAAACAGATTGCGTTTCAGCCACAGTTGATTATCATGGTAAGCAGAGGACATTTACTGCTCAGGCAATCATTCTGGCCTGTGGCTGTGGCTCCAGGCTCCCTGAAAAGATTGGCTTAGGCGAAATCACCAACTTTGCTTTTGGCGCCCAGGCTGAAGTAAATACAATAGATTTGGATGAAGTTGAGCTTTATTTTGACCAGAATCTTTTTCCCGGCTTTTTTGGCTGGCTTGTGCCCACCACCCCTGATAAGGGATTAGCAGGGTTACTTGCCCCCAAGAATCCAGCTCCATATCTGAGGGACTTCCTCTATCACCTCCGGGCTCAGGGCAAGATAGCCTCAACCGAAGATGAGATGAAGTTTGGCACCATTCCCTTAGGCACTCTACCTCGAACCTATGGTGACCGCATAATAGCAGTTGGCGACGCTGCTGGCCAGGTCAAATCTACCACTGGTGGAGGGATATGCTATGGACTCTTATGCGCTGATATAGCTGCTGAATGCCTGCACCAGGCTTTTCTGACTAATGACTTCTCTGCAGCCAGGCTTTCCTCATACGATAAGCAATGGCGAGCCAAGCTTAACCGCGAGCTTCAAAGTGGCTACCGGGCACGATGGTTCTATAAAAGGCTTGGCAACCGCCACATTGACAAACTAATTTCAGTAGCCAAAGATAGCGGCATACCCCAGCTTGTAGCTGAGTGGCCGGACTTCTCTTTTGACTGGCACGGGCCACTTATCTCCGAAATAGTGAAACACCTGGCCATAGCCTCATCTCTCCAGCCAGTCAAAGCCTTGTCAAAGCATAACGATTGAGATAAGCTGAGGCTACCTATGGAAGAACAAAGATGGCACACCCAATTTGATAAGAGGCGCCTCTCCCCACCGGTTATAACTTTAATAGCACTACTTGTCATAGCTGGAATTTCCCTGTATATACGCATAGTCCTGCCTTATGACCAGGTCTTTGTCAATGGCTCGGTCTGGTTCAGAGGAACTGATGCCTGGTATCACATGCGCCACATAGAGAACCTGCTTTATAACTTTCCCCATGTCATTTCCTTTGACCCCTATATGCTCTACCCTGGTGGTGGCGGAGGACCTAGCCGTCCCTTCTTTCACTGGCTTGTAACTGGTATCATCTGGCTAGTCGGCCTGGGTTCACCCAGCCCGCACACCATAGATGCTGTTGGCGCCTATGTTCCAGCTATCCTGGGCACTCTGACAATCATCCCGGTATATTTCATTGGCAAGGAGCTATTTAACCGCTGGGTGGGTATATTAGCCGCTGCCCTGGTTGCTATCTTACCCGGTGAGTTTTTAAATCGCTCATTGCTTGGCTTCACCGACCATCATGTGGCCGAGAGTTTATTTAGCACGGTAACTATACTGTTTTTGATATTAGCCATTAAAGGAGCCAGGGAAAGACAAATATCATTCACTCAGTTATTACATCGAGATTGGACTACTATCACCAAGCCTCTTATTTATACCTTGCTTGCCGGCATTTTCCTGGGCTTCTATTTGCTCTTCTGGATAGGTGGGCTCCTCCTTGTCTTCATCATCTTTGCCTGGCTGGTAATTCAGTTCATCATAGACCACCTGAGAGGCAAATCAACCGATTATCTCTGCATCACCGGCACCCCAGCATTTCTCATTGCCGCTGTAATGTTTCTCCCTCTGTTAGGTAAAGGTGGGATAACTATCTACTCCGCATCGCTGCTAATCGCCATACTAACGCCTATAGCCTTAAGCGCCCTCTCCTGTTTCATGGCAAGGAAAGCCCTAAAACCTCTTTATTATCTCCCCACGCTGCTTGGGCTTGCTGCAATCAGTTTTGCCATTTTCCATGCCGCTAATCCCTCTTTGCTCCACTCCATGCTCAGCAAATTTGGCATCTTCACCCCTGCTGTTTCGACGACCATCCTGGAGATGCACCCCCTCCTTTTGCCCTATGGCAGTTTCTCATGGGACATAGCTTGGCTTAACTTCACTACCTCTTTCTTCATCTACTTCATTTCGCTTGGCCTGCTCATTTACGCCTCCATCAAAGAAGAGAGTGCCGATAAAACTTTGTTTCTGGTGTGGAGCATAGTAATGCTAGTCGCCGTCTTGGGGCAGCGCCGCTTCAGCTACTATACCGCCATAAACGCTGCCTTGCTCACAGGCTACTTTTCCTGGAGAATCCTGAAATTTGCTGGCTTAAAAGAGTTGCTTGCCAGACCTAAGCAGGTAGTCGAGGCTTATACAAAGGCGAAGAAGGCAAAGAAGAAAGCTAAGGCGAGAGAAAAAGTATTCCAGCAACGCAGAAGAGCCGCCTGGATAAAGGTAATCGTAGCTGGGGTAGCTATTTTCTTCCTCGTCTTCTTCCCCTCCATTGGACTCCCTGGCATTGAGCCCAATACAAAGGTTTTTGGATGCCCCGTTAAATTGACACAGCCGCTTGCCAGTGGGCCGTCTCTTATTGACCAGGGATGGTATAGCTCGCTTGAATGGCTCAAGGATAACAGCCCTGAGCCTTTCGGCGATCCTGATTTCTATTACCAGCTATATGAAACTCCGTTCCAATACCCTGAAACCGCCTATGGAGTGATGTCCTGGTGGGACTACGGCTACTGGATAATGCGCATTTCCCACCGCATGCCAAACTGCAGCCCTGGTGGAGGCTACCCTGGCGTAGCGGCTAGGTTCTTCATTGCCCAGGATGAAAATCGCGCCAACCAGCCGATGGATGAAATGGGCTCGCGGTATGTGATAATTGATCATCTAATGCTGACGACAAAATTCTATGCCATAGCAATATTAGGTGGCAGCAGCCAGGATAAGTTCCTCGAAACCTACTACCGGGAAACAGAGCGGGGTAAACTAGAGCCAATGACCCTCTTTTATCCCGCTTACTACCGCTCCATGGTTGTCAGACTCTACAATTTTGATGTCCAAGCCGTGGTTCCCGAGGAGACATTGGTGATTTCCTATGAGGAAAAGCTAAGCGGAGAAGGAGTGTGGTATAAGGAAATCACCGGCTCAAAATCCTTTTCCACCTATGAAGAGGCTGAAACTTACATCTCGAGCCAGGAATCGGGAAATTATCGCATAGTGAGCCCTGACCTCTTTGCTACTCCTGTGCCCCTCGAGGAATTGCAGCACTATAAGCTTGTCCATCAATCTGATGCCACAGCAGCGGTAGCCGGCAAGCGAGTCCCCAGCGTGAAAATCTTTGAATATGTTAAGAGCAGTGAATAGTCAAAAGAAATGAAAATAGAAAAGTTTGAAGACATTCAAGCCTGGCAGAAGGCTAGGCAGTTAATAACCGAGGTTTACAAAGTAACCACAGAAAACGAAAGATTCTCTAAAGACTTCGGATTGAAAGAGCAAATTAGAAGAGCATCCGTATCCATAATGTCGAATATCGCCGAAGGCTTCGCTAGGCAAACCAACAAAGAATTTAGTCAATTCCTTCATATTGCTTTAGGCTCCGTGGCGGAGGTTCAGAGTCAACTTTATGTTGCTCAGGACTTAAACTACGTTTCAAAGGAAGAGTTTGGTAGAATTTATGAGCTAAGCAGCGAGGTGGCACGGCTTGTCACTGGTTTCATAAAATATCTGCAAGGAGCTCAAAGGTGACTAATGACTGACGACTATCGACCGCCAACTGCCAACTGCCAACTGCCAACTGCCAACTGCCAACTGCCAACTGCCAACTGCCAACTGCTGACTGCCAACTGCCAACTGCCAACTGGCAACTGCCAACTAAGGGTCTTGGCTGCGATCCCTTGCTTCAATGAGCAAAACTTTATTGGAGACGTGGTCACCAGAACCAGAAAATATGTTGATAAGGTAATAGTCATAGATGATGGCTCAACTGACGATACTGCCAAAGTCGCCCAGACCGCCGGTGCTGAGGTGATAAAGCATGAAACAAGAAAGGGGGCTGGGGCAGCCACGAAGTCAGGCTTTGAAGCTGCCAAAAGAAGTAATGCCGATATACTGGTGACCCTGGACGGCGATGGGCAACATAACCCTGATGACACCCCCCGATTGTTAGCCCCCATCCTGAACAACGAAGCCGACCTGGTCATCGGCTCACGCTTCCTCCAACCAACTCAACCAACTCAACAAACTCTACGAACTCAAGGAACTCCACAAACTCCTATTCCTAGGTATCGCAAGTTCGGCATTAATGTCATTACCTGGCTTTACAACCTCGGCTCAAAAGTAAAGGTATCCGACTCTCAGAGCTGCTTCCGAGCCCATAGCCGCCGGTTAATTGATGCTATAAACATCACCGAGGATGGATTTGGCTTCAGCGTCCAGGTGCTAATCCAGGC
>JAGMBH010000144.1 GCA_023129815.1 Dehalococcoidia bacterium | reverse complement strand
TAGCTTTTCTATAACAGCATCAGCTGGCTGGTACCTACAGCAGTGCTATCCGCTCTGCCGAGCTTCAAGTCGTAAGCAACATTCTTGCCCTCAGCAAGCACTCCAGCTATAGCTCTTTCTAATTTATCAGCGCTATCATTTTCTCCCAGATAACGAAGCATCATTACTCCGGAGAGCATTGCCGGGTATTGTTATAGCTCTTCTCAGCAGGCTGGTAGGCATCGCATGTCCCGCCTATAGCTACTACGTCTGGAAGAAGCGTTCTGGCTCGCCTGAGCCTGTTCTCCAGCATGACTCCAACATTGTTTTTCACATAGATAAGGTGGTCAAACTCTGGCTGGAGGTGATACTTGTGGCTCCTTGAATCGCAATAGGTGCAGGCAAACTCACAGCCGTTGTAGGGATTTATGCTATACCGGCACCAGAACCAGCTATCTATGAATTTATATTTATTCAAGATGGTCTTAAATTCCTTGGGAACGTATTTAATCATTTCAGCCGCCTGTTCATTCGGTTTGCCCTATTTGAGTAGCAATTTCAGATAATGTTCGCGAACACACGAACTTGCGAAGCAAGTCAGACGAAACGAAGAGAGGCCATGTGTTCGATGTTATGCGAAGGCGACCTAATAATCCTGATAAACCTTGAAATTCTCCCAATCTCCATCCCACTCAAAGATGAGTTTAATAAATTGAGGGTTTGCTCCTTCAGTAGACACTTGAATGGTGAAACGAAAACCCCCTTTTTCTTTAAATAGTGGAATGTAACGAAAAGGCTTCACCATGATTTGGGGCTCAAAATAGTCTGATATACTTCTAGTGGTCAAGACATCGAGGAATTGAGCAACTCCGTATGGGAGATCAACACCTTGATACGCTTTATCAGCCCTGCAGGACCATGCAAGTGGAATGCTATCGCAATAGATAGTTGGCCTAAAAGTTCCGGTTTCGTCTCTCTTCTCAATGTTTACAAGATAGGTTCTGCAGTCCCTTGCAGTTCTTCGCGTGCTATTCGTCACTTTCACTCTGACATAGTAAGCCTCATGCTGGGACTGTGGAGTAGCCTCAGGAGTCCTAGTCTTAAAATCTTGTCCTTCGCCAAATTCAAGCTTCAGCTTAGGTTTAAAAATGCGTTGCCTGACAGGTTCGGCAAATATCGCCGTAGCAAAGCCTAAAATATAGGACAACAGACCAAGCAAAATTGTTAAGATTGATTGGCTCATTGATATTAAGTCGCTTTCATATAACGTTTCCAGTGTATATGAACTTGCTTCGCAAGTTCGACAAAAGGAAGTGAAGCTGCACACACCATGTTATGCGCCGCTTCCTCCATTTCCTTTGAGTTCAGATAGAATTTCTTCAATGAATCTTTTTGTAGGGTTTCTCTGATAAGAGAACAAGCCAAATAAGATAAATAAGAGCCCAACCAAGATTCCAATAAAACAGGGGATAGCAAGCAAAGATTGTAATTCGCTTCGCAATGAAAGACTTGCTATAAACATTCCTAAGAGAGCGACCAAGGTAAAAAGATCGATTGCTAGGTGTCCACGTCTGCCAATACGCTTCGACTTAACAAGGGTCGAAATTCCCTCTAATTTTTGCTCGGTTGTTAAATCATTGTCCAAGAAGATAAGATCCACTTTAGGAACAGCTCTGATTAAGTATCCGCTTGTTCCATGATCAGACGGAACAGATAATATGCCTTCGTAGAGTAAAAAATCAGGGTAGAGTCCAGCAATGTGGTTGTCAATGTTGTGAGTGTATAGACGCCACACTCCCAGCGTTATCGCAGAAATAGCAGCAGCGAGTACAATATACAAGGGCTGGGCTTTGGATGGCACAGCAAGAGAATCGATATACGATTTCAGAAAATACGACCAAATCGCTACATTTATCATTATTGCATAACCAATATGTGTAGTAATAACGCTAGACCAGTGGGTTCTAAGTTGTTGGGTTGACTGAAGTAATGCTCTTGCGTCATCAGGTTTTATGATATCTTGCATTTTTTCACCCCCTTATACAAAGGAAGTGGCATATAACAGCCATATAAACGAACTCCGGGTTCGCCTGATTCGATTTATTCGCCTGCTATGGTGACAGACCCTATCAGAAGCAATTCTATCATAAATCGCCTGCCTACTTTTACCTGTTACCTTAAATCCATTCCCCTCCCGCCTCAGGTTAGCTACTGTAGCACCTTGATCGCACTTTGGATGCTTCTTTTGGACCTGTCATCGGCAATCTTCAACCACTCCTCATACAACGGGAGCAATTCTTTTTCCTTTGTGCGGTTTTCTGCCAATCTAAGTGTTCATCCCTTAAATTTTCGCAGAGGTAAAAAGGCGTGAACTTGCTCTTGATACTTTAAGAATTCATTTCCAAGCTCTTGCGCCAAAAGCTTAGTTTCCCGTGAAGCGACTATCGGAAGCAAAGCCATCATATAAACCAAAGTTATTAGTCCAATTTTGGTCAAAAATCAAGACGCATGAAGGATTCCGGTTGAAAGCCCCCGTTTTCCATGCCTGAGAGATAAAAGCAACACATTAAGGTATTATAGCTGAAGGTATCCAAGCCTCGGGAGCTCGCAGTTTGGGCATCTCGCTTCTAGCATTTTTCAGCCGTGCTCTTTGTTTCCTTTTTATTTCTTAGACTTGAAGCAGTCAATTACATTCTCGATATTTTGATGTCTCCTGGTAATTAGGATTCTATGCCAATCACTGTAATAGTAAATACCCTGGAAAACCGAGCCACTTAAAACTCCGTAGGATATTGCTGTAGCCAAAAAGTGGACGTTTGTTATCAGACTAAGAATTATTATCCCTGAAGAGATAAGCCAATGGTGAAAGTGAATCCTGTACTTCCCAAAAGGAATGACAATCGATTTTATTCTACCAGGTTTTCCACTTGTTTTGCCGCCCATGTATTTGGTTAGCAGAAAACCTAGAAGCCAACCTACAAAGAAGAGATAGCCAAGAATAATACCAGCAGCTAGTAGTGGAGGGATGCAAACTAACTTTCTCTTCATCTAAGAGATACTCCCTATTCCCACTTTGCCATGTTCAACTATTTTCCCTCCATAACAGAATCTACCAGCCTTCTCCTCGCCTATCATAACAATAGAATGGAGTTGTTGTAAACCCCTATACAGAATAAGACCCTCTATGATACCTATGCCTTCCTACCAATTGCTTCTAACTTCCTCTAAATAATATTCCCTGGTAAATCTATCGGAGCTATACTAATTATTTGATTATTCTCGCACCAGATCTGTTCTGTAGCTAGGTCAAGGGGAACATCAACTTTTTGCCCTTCCATCCTCACAAACCAATGGGGCAATATCCGCGGGATAAATGGGAATGTGCGTCTTGGCGTTATTGAGATAGGTGCAACAACTAGATTGGCTCTGAGTCCCAACTCGTGAGCTTTTCTTACTATCTTGATAGATTTGTGAAAGCAGTTATTCGTCAATAATGAGAAAGGCTCATGATACACCTGGTCAATAAACTGCTTCATCCTAGCTTCGTTCACCACCATCACCTTAATCCTCTCCCTTTATGAGGAGGAAATTTGGCTCCCAAAGTATATGGTCATTAGAAAGCTGCTTGGCAGGGCTGGGAGTAGCAGGGTCAAGGAAAATTACCGAATTCCGCGGCTCAGCTATATTGTGGAAGCCACTTTCTTTGAATTGCTGACAGTTAAAGGCCCACAAGTATCCTGAACAAAGGCTAAATCTACTTTGGCAATTAATAATATCCCTGGCTTTGGCAGCGGTTTTTTGATTTACCAGCCAAAATTTTCTCCGCTAGCGTCTTACCCATTCAATTAACCAATTATGGCCAATACATCATTGGCATTTACTCTATCGCCTGGTTTAAAGTTTATGGCTTTAATCTCGCCATTTTCGGGAGCAGGTAAGACATTTTCCATCTTCATTGCCTCTAGGACGACTATGCCATCACCGGCTTTAACTTCGTCTCCTTCGTTAACCAGATAGCGTATGATTGTGCCTGGCATTGGTGCTAGCAAAGGAGCCCCAGCTACAACTTCCTTTTCCTCCTCTACTTTTGCCGGTGCTTCAGCCACAGGAGGCGGGGCAGCAAGCCCGACTTCCACGAACTCTCCAGCCTTAGCCTTAGCTATGAGTTCGTCTTCCAGCTTTATATCCTTCAGAGTTTTCCCTTTCGTTTCTGGGGGTGGCTCTTCTAAGCCATATTTCCACCTGAGGAACCTCATCCCGCTAGTAGGATAAAGGGCATAAGCAAGCACATCTCCAATATCTCTGGCAATATCTTTAGTTGCTTCTTTAGCTTTATCTAACTCCGGCTCTAATACATCAGCAGGCCGGCAAGTAATTGGTCGCTCACCCTTTTCATAACCCTTGAGAACTATTTCTTGCACTTTGGGGTCAATAGAGGCAGGCGGCTTACCATAAAGGCCATAAACATAGTCCTTAACCTGTTGGGAAATAACCTTATAGCGGCCAAAGAGGACATTGTTAATTGCCTGAGTGCCCACAATTTGGCTAGTAGGTGTAACCAAAGGCGGATAGCCCAATTCCCTCCGCGTTTGCGGAAGCTCAGCATAAACTTCAGGTAATCTATGAAGAGCATCAGCTTCTCTTAACTGAGCTACCATGTTGGTAAACATTCCCCCCGGGATCTGATGCCATAACACCCCGGTATCAATCACCGACATCCTCGTTCTAGCTAAAAAGTCACGATATTTAGGAGCTATAGATTCAAAATACTCATCTAGCTTAAGAAGGTGTTCCAAGTTAAGGCCAGTATCCCGAGGAGTGCCACGAAGGGCGACTACAATTGGCTCTATTGCTGGATGGGCAGTGCGTAGGGCAAGAGGAGCAACACAGGTATCAATAATGTCTACTCCAGCTTCAATAGCTTTCAGATAGCTCATACATGCCATACCGC
>JAGMBH010000143.1 GCA_023129815.1 Dehalococcoidia bacterium | reverse complement strand
GGCATCAAGTATTGATAGTGTTTTGTAGGATCTTTGACCTCAGGAGACCCCTTACCGGCTAATTGAACTTGGGCAGTTACTGGCTTGAGTGGTTGGGAATACTTCCTCTGTGTTTCTTGTGCTAACTTGGCACGGTGTTTCGCTTTAGCCCGACGCGATTTCTTAGGCATTATTCACTACCTTGGTGAGGATGAGGACTGCTTGTAGATTCTAGTGCTGGAAATATAGGCATGGCCTAAAGCTCGCTGGATGGATTGAAGGTCAGCACCACTTTGTAATTTGCGTGCCGCGAAGCTATGTCGCAAGGTGTGCGGCGTAATCTTAGCACTGAGCCCAGCTTTAGAAGCACGGTTTTTAACAATCTGCCAAAATCCCTGCCGGGTAAGCCGACCGCCACGCCGATTGAGAAATAGTGCCTTTTCCTTTTCATCATATAATAAATCAAGTCTATCATTCTCAAGGAAATTTCTTAATATCTGGTTTATATGGTGGTCAAAGGGGATCCGCCTTTTGGAGCTACCATGGGCACAGTGTACACAAGAGCGCTCCAAGTCAATATCCTTCACGTTTAGAGATACTAGCTCACTAGCACGTAAACCAGTAGCGTAAAGCAATTCTAGCATCACCACATCTCTCTTGGCTTCTGGAGTGGATAGTTTTTTTGGCTCTGCCAGCAAACAGCGATACTCAGACGAAGACAAAAATTTAGGCGGATGCTTGCTAACTCGGGGAGAAATTAAATTCTGTGTTGGATTCTCTCTTAGCTTGCCTGAATCAACCATAAATTTAAAAAAAGACTTGGCCGAGGCTACCTTGCGAGCTACTGTAGCCGTGGAGTATCTCCTTTCCCTGAGGTTAAGCAGATAGCTCTTTAAAAGCTCGCCAGTTGACTTAATTATTCCTTTTGCCCTCTCTGCTTCAGTGTAAGCCATTAGCTGGTTCAAATCATTACGATAAGCAGCCAGGGTACTCTGTGAGCATTTTTTCTTCTTAGCTAGATAGCCAAGGAAAGCTTCAATATCTTCCTTCATTAAATATTATTTTAGCATAACTGAGACTTTTTTTGTCTGCATCCAAGTCTCCTGTTACAATAAAATTTACCATGCAGGCACAGTTAGAGGAACAAATAAAAGCCTTGCCAGCAAGTCTAGGAGTCTATTTATTCAAGGATAACCAAGGTAAGGTTATTTATGTAGGTAAGGCGGCCAATATTAGCAATCGAGTAAAAAGTTATTTTGGTGCCTCTGGTAACTTGTCATCAAAAATTCAGCAGTTGGTGTTGAAGGTAAATGACCTCGAGTTTATGGTTACGGACTCTGAGCAAGAAGCACTTATCTTAGAATGCAATCTGATAAAGAAATATCACCCGAGGTACAATGTGCGCCTTAAAGACGATAAGACCTTCCCCTACCTTAAGATAGATATTAGTGAAGATTGGCCAGGCGTTTACATCACTCGCCGTTTTAAAAATGATGGAGCCAGGTATTTTGGGCCTTTTGCTAGTGCTGGGTCAGTACGTAAAACCTTGCGGCTGGTAAAGAAAATCTTTCCCTTTCGCTCTTGTACCAAGTCCATTGATGGCACAGATAAGCGACCTTGTCTCGACTATTATATTCACCGCTGTCTTGGGCCATGCATTGGCGCGGTGAGTAAACAGGAATACCGGGAGGTAATAAACCAAGTTATTTTATTTTTGCAAGGTAAACAGGAGCTGGTGCTTCATGAACTAAGCAACAAGATGAGAGCATCGGCCCAGCAACTTCAATTTGAAAAGGCGGCTTTGCTCCGTGACCAAATTCTGGCAATAGAGAGAGTCATAGAGGGGCAGAGGATTGCTATCATGGCTAAAGGCGAGCAAGATGTCATTGCTATGGTGCAAAATGAGGGGCAGGCTTATGTGGAAGTCTTTTTCATTCGCAATAACAAGCTTATTGGCCGTGACCATTTCATCATGGAAGGCATCCATGATGAAATGCCCGGTCAAATAATGGCAAGTTTCGTAAAGCAATATTATGCCTCAGCTTCCTATATACCATCAGTAATATTACTTCAATATCCCGTGGACGAAATGTCAGTACTGGCTGAATGGCTTAAGGAACGAAGGGGAGGAAGCGTGAAACTTCAAGTGCCACAGCGAGGAGCTAAAAAACGGCTAGTAAGTATGGTAGCTGAAAACGCCGATAAAGGTTTGCTATTGGCTAAAGCTAAGCAAATAAATTTAGAGACTATAACTTCTGGCTTGCAAGAGCTAAAAGATAGGCTTTGCTTGCCAAGAATCCCGCTGAGGATAGAGGGTTATGATATTTCTGATATTCGAGGCACTTTGGCTGTGGGCAGCATGGTTGTTCTGGAAAGGGGCTTACCCAAACCAAGTCTCTATCGTCATTTCCGAGTGAAAATGGTAGCCGGGGCTGATGATTATGCCATGATTCAAGAGATATTAAGACGACGCTTCAAGAGAGGCATAGCTGGTGAGGGTAGCTGGGCAGTTACGCCTGACCTTATCCTTATTGACGGTGGTAAGGGACACCTCAATGCTGCTTTAGAAGTAAGGCAAGGGTTAGGAGTTGATTCTATTCCTATGGCTAGCTTGGCTAAAGAAAATGAGGATGTCTTCATACCAGGCGAGTCTGCTCCAGTTAATATACCTAAAGGTTCTCCAACCCTTCACATACTGCAAAGGGCAAGGGATGAGGCACATCGCTTCGCTATAAGTTATCATCAAAAATTGCGGAGTAAGAGAAGCACAGCCTCCATTCTAGATGACATTCCTGGTATTGGTCCGAAACGGAAGAGAGCGTTGTTGAAGAAATTTGGCTCAATCGAAGCCATTAGAGAAGCTTCAATTAATCAGCTCAGCCAAGTGGAAAGAATACCCCC
>JAGMBH010000142.1 GCA_023129815.1 Dehalococcoidia bacterium | reverse complement strand
ATCTCGTTGTCTAGAAAAATAGCCAGCGGCTTGTATAGGTTTCGCTCGGTTATCTTCTCGAAGAGGTATCCTCCTTCGCTATCCCATTCGATAACGACTACCGAACCTTTATAAGGGTCTATGTCCCTGTGAGCATGTTTCAGATACTCGCCGGTGAGTTCTCTCTCCTCGCCATCCCTCCCTTCTGCTTTGGCAGGTTCGTCCTGAAACACCCAATTCCCTTTATCATCAAGCATCGGGTCGCCATTCTCATCGAGCTTCTGCTCCCTGAAGTCGAGCAAAGCTGTCTTCCCAATAAGGCTAATCGCCTCACTTATGTCTTCCACCCCTGGCAGTTGAACCAATATTCGGTCAGTCCCCTGCTTCTGAATTACAGGCTCGGTAGTACCGTATAGGTTAACTCTTCGCTGAATTTTTTCTATCACTGATGTCATAGCTTCAGCATCAGTGATAGAAGGGTCTTTCTTAGATAAATCAGCCTTATAAAGCAACTGGCTGCCACCCTTAAGGTCGAGGCCAAGCATTAGCCCATTTGGACTAAGTAACTTTGTGTTTACGGGCACTATTGACCACAGAGCGAAGCCAAATAGTATCAGGATAAAGATGAGCAAGTAGATATTTTTCCTTTTCAATTACCTGGCCTTGCACCGCACTGCTGCTTATTTAATTCCTGGCGTACTGAAGTCAGTGCTTCTTCCCTGGTAGTTAGCTCACCACTGGCTTGGGCTTCACCTACCAGAGCTAGAAGCTCACCAATCAACGGCCCGGGAGTTAAGCCAAAGATATTTATTAAGTCATGTCCGTTGACTAATTTAACTGGCAAGACCTTCACTTGCTGTTTTTCATGCTCTGTAAATATATAGTTCACGAGCTGGCAATGCCCTTTCCATTCCTCCATATTCACCAGCGGCCCACGACTGGCTAGATAATCGGCTAAAGCTAAAAATAGAATGTCAATGCCAGCATCACTAGTGTCACGGAAATAGCGATAGATTGCTCGCTGAGTAGGTAATTCCCTACTATGGCTCATTTGAACTGGGTGGAGGTGATGGTAGACAAGGCTTTTTACCAGACTTATTTCCTTATTGCTAAATCGCAACCTGCCCAGAATGGCTGCTGCCATATCGGCACCTTGCCTAGTATGGCCATAGAAATGCGCTCTGCCCGCATCGTTGACGGACTTCGTCCTAGGCTTGGCAATATCATGGAATAGCCCACCTAATTTAAGTAAAGCTTTACGAGTGCTACCCTTGGAAACTTCCTGGGACAGGTGTTGTGCTATCGCATCTGACCATGGGACAGTAGTCAACATATCCTCATTGCCATATTCCCAGTCATTTTCCCTGAGCAAGAATTCTACCGTAGCCACTGTCTGGAGAGAATGGTCAAAAACATCCCAGAAATGTACTGTTGGCTGTTCCACGCCTTTGCTCTCTGCTAGCTCAGGGATTAGGGGCAGAAGCAAGCCAATATCATCTAAGTAACGCAAATAGTGGGCCGCTCGAGGCAAACTGAGCAATCGAAGCAATTCTTCCCTAACTCTCTCCCCGGGGACTTTGGTGATGGACTGAGAATAGTGACGAATTAAGCCTTCCGTCTTCGTCTCTATAGTAAAGCCAAGCTCAGCAGCCAGGCGTACTGCCCTTAATAGCCTGGCGGCATCAGCCTCAAATATTTGCTCGCTTACCGCCCGCACTGCTCTACTTTTTAAATCTTCCTTTCCAGAAAAGGGATCGATTAGCTTGACCTCCATATCCGCCCCTAGCTGGCCAAGCTCAACAGCCATAGCGTTTATGGTGAAATCGCGGCGGGCAAGGTCAGATTCAACGTTCCCCAAAAAAGAGGAAAAATCAAGGTGCCATTGCTGCCCTTCCTCAACTACCACTACCCTGGCTATATTATTTACCTCATCAAGCAAGACAAACTTGCCACCAAGGCTTTTAGCCACCTTCTCAGCTATATTCAGAGCGTCTCCATCCACAGCGATATCAATATCGTTGGTTTGTCTACCCAAGAACCAATCGCGAATAAAGCCACCCACAATGTACCCCCGATGCCCCTGATGAGATAGCAAGCGGGATACCCTGGCCAGGATAGCAATTACATTGATTTGTTTCAGAGAGGACATCTCGCCAATTATAGTTTGAGGCAGAACTCATTGTAAAGGTTGCTCAAATGGTTTCTTACTGGCTTACAGGTTAGGGGTGGCTAGTGCTTAGCTTACTCTGCCAAACTCCTTTTCTAATTGATGTGAGCTCAAATGAATCATAGTCGGCCTGCCATGGGGACAAGTGCGAGGTTGGTTAGCTTGCTCTAGCTGTCTTACTAATTCTCTCATTTCCTCATCGCTTAACTGCTGCCCTGCCTTGATGGCACTGTGGCAAGCAAGAGACTCTGCTATTTTCTCTTCCCATGGAGCTGGATTCTCCTTGCCGGCAAGGTTATCAAGTAGCTTTGCCATTGTCTCCATAACATTCACCTTGGCTATCACTACTGGTAGAGCACGTATTAAATAGCTTCTATCACCAAAAGGCTCAATAGCAAAACCGAATTGAGCTAAAATCTCTTTGTTAGCTTTCAAGGTTTCTTCCTCACTGGGGCTGAGTTCTATGGTTATTGGCTGGAGTAACCCTTGAACTTCGACCTCTGCCCGTGACCACTGAGCTAAAATTCTCTCATAGAGTATACGTTCATGCGCCGCATGTTGGTCGATGAGATAAAGCCCCTCAGGTCCCTCAGCAATGATGTAAGTATTGGCTAGCTGCCCCATTACACGTAAAACAGGTAAGCCCGGAGCAGGTAACGGGGCAA
>JAGMBH010000141.1 GCA_023129815.1 Dehalococcoidia bacterium | reverse complement strand
ATCTCTTGCCATGAAGTAGCTGAGAGAGGCATAGCTCCAGACTTGGCTATCGGTGCCTTGGCTAATGCCCCTTTTACTGCCTCTTCTGTGCTAGCAAAAACAGCCTGTTCACGACGAAACTTCACTTGAGCTTTGGTGGGGTGAACATTGACATCGATTTCCTCAGGTGGCAACGAGATGTTGATTATAGCCATAGGATGCTTTCCGTCCATAAGCAAGCCATGGTAAGCCTCTTCAGTTGCCCGCATCAGCAAAGGAGTGTGCACCCACCTCCGATTGACAAAGAAGCTGAGATAGCCGCGATTGGAGCGAGATAAAGAAGGTGGGCTCACTAAACCCCTGACCTTACAAAATGTATCTCTCGCCCCTACCTCTAGCATCTTTTGGGCTACCTCTAAACCATATATTTGATTTACCACATCACGCAGGTCGCCATTGCCGGCAGTCTGCAAACTGAGGCGTTTATCAACAAGCAAGCTGAACCTTACCTCGGGGAATGCTAAAGCATAATGGCTTACCACACGAGCGATATGGCTATTTTCTGCATTTGCCGATTTGAGAAACTTGAGTCGGGCGGGAAAATAACGGAATAGTCGGTGCATGGTCACAGTGGTACCTCGAGGTCTGGCGTGACTCTCCTGGCGAACTATGTCACCCTTCCTCAAGTATACATAGCTGCCAACAGCGTCTGAGGACGCTTTGGTGGAAATTTCCACCTCAGCAACAGCGGCAATGCTGGGTAAAGCTTCACCACGAAAGCCAAGACTGGAGATGCTTCCTAAATCGGCCGTGTTGCTGATCTTGCTGGTGGCATATCTACGGAAGGCAAGCTCTACCTCTGATACCGGGATACCTGCCCCATTATCAGTTACCTTGATTAGGTCTATGCCACCGCCTTGAGTTTCTACACTAATTTGGCTAGCCCCAGCATCCAAAGAGTTCTCCACCAGTTCCTTCACTACCGAAGCTGGTCTCTCAATCACCTCCCCAGCAGCAATCTTGGAGACTACCTCTGGCGCTAAAACTTCAATCGGCATTTAAGATAATTTTACACGCTTTCGTGTATTTTGTCAATAGCTTATCAGGGAAAATCGATATCTTTTTCGATTTTCTCCAATTTTGCCAAGCTAAGCAGAAGTTTCTTAACCCCGGCTTCTTTAAAGGCCACGGTTACCACTTGGTCCCCTCTGTCAGGAACGCAATCCATCACTATGCCATCACCAAATTTGCTGTGGTGCACCCAGTCACCCACTTTCAAATCCGAAGTATCGGGATGGGATGGAACTGAAGAAGGAGCACCAACCAATCGACTTAGACCTTCCTCCTCCCATAATCCTTTGGTGGTTACTAAATGTGGTGAAATATCCTGAAGAAAACGCGAGGCTGGGTTTACTGAGCCGCCAAATAAGCTACGCCGGTAACTACGCAAAAGGTAGAGTCGCTTCTCAGCTCGGGTCATGCCAACATAGCAGAGGCGGCGCTCCTCTTCCATCTCCTCAGGGTCATCAAAAGACCTCCTATGGGGGAGAATTCCTTCCTCCATGCCAACGATAAAAAC
>JAGMBH010000140.1 GCA_023129815.1 Dehalococcoidia bacterium | reverse complement strand
CTAGATAAGCTGTGGGACAAAGCAATTCCCGTGGTTAGAATCCAATAGATAGTGACTATTAGCTAACCCATCTATCAATATCTTTATGATAGTCAAAAATTTCTTCCGCTGAGAAGAAGAGATTTATTTCCTTAGAAGCATTCTCTACTGAGTCGGAGCCGTGGATTAGATTATGCTCAATATCGAGACCGAAGTCACCCCTGATGGTGCCAGGGAGAGCTTTAGCTGGATCAGTTTCACCCATTGTTTGCCTTATTATCTCCACAGCATCTTTTCCCTGAAAAACAAGGGCGATGATAGGGCTAGAGGTAATGAAATTAACCAATTCATTAAAGAAGGCTTTGTCTTTATGAATGGCGTAGTGATGTTGAGCCAGGGTTTTATCCATTTGTAACATTTTCATAGCTACAATTTTGAGCCCCCTTCTTTCCAGGCGGGAAATTATTTCCCCGGCTAATCCTCTTTGTATGGCATCGGGTTTAATAAGCACTAAGCTTCTCTGCTCGTTGGGATTGCTTTGCTGCTGTCGCAATGACCACTCCTCCTTACACCCTTTGTATCAGGGTGATTAAATCTACTTTTTCTAAAGAATCAACTACTCTGTCAGCGTCTTCAAGGTCTTGTTTGGGGTGGGTGTTGGTTACCGCTAGACATCTCATTCCAGCAGCTTTAGCTGCTTTAACACCGAAGGGGGAGTCTTCAATTACAATGCAATCCTTGGGCGCCGCCCCCAACTTCTCCGCAGCTAAAAGAGATATCTGGGGACTGGGCTTACTTTCCGCTACTTCCCTACCAGAAACAATACAATCGAAAATTCCCTCTAGGTTAAGTTCGCTACTGAGCAAATCTATGTTTTCCTTTGGTGCTGAAGAAACCAGGGCTAATTTAAAATTCCCCCTCTTAATCGTGTTTAGTAGCTTAATTACCCCGGGAAATGGCTTGATATTCCCCTTTGCCTTCTCTCGAAAACTTGCCTCCTTTTCCTGTACTATGCTTTTAACATTCTCCTCTGACAATCCTTCTCCGAGAACGTTACGAATTATGAAGTCATTTCTAGTGCCAAGTAGTCTGGTAAAATGCTCCTTAGTAAAGTTTACTCCCCTTTTAGCAAAGGTTTCCTGCCAGGCAGCAAAGTGAAATGAACCAGAATCAGCAATAACTCCGTCCATATCCCAGAGGATTGTCTTTTTTGATCGCCTCCATACGTAGAACAAAGAGCTGCCTTCAGCTATAACTGTGTTATCTTTAAGGGCAAGCACTCCCTTGGTTTCCACTAGTCTTCTTGTCAATTTGGTGACCCAGGCGGAGATTTGGATTGGCTCATTGATGGGGGCTACTTGTTTGAATCTCACCTCGCTTTTAGCAGTAACGCCGAAATCGATGCCACAGCAGAGGATGACGTAAGCAGTTACTTCATCAAGGAGGGTATAGAGAATACCCGCATGAGTTACATTATCCCAGCCTTGGTGGTATTCTCCCGGGGTGAACTCTGCCCTGACCTTTTCTCCATCGTAAACAGGTTTCAGCTTTAA
>JAGMBH010000014.1 GCA_023129815.1 Dehalococcoidia bacterium | reverse complement strand
TTCGCTATCGCTCAGGGTGACAAAATAAACAATCTATGCCCAAACTATTTGACCATAAAAACCACTGATAGTATACTGTGAGTCACCTATAATTTTTTGGAGGTATTTTATGAAATTATCTTGTCTTCAAGAAAACCTAAGCCGCGGGCTAGGCATAGTTGGCAGAGCTGTAGCTACCAGATCCACTTTGCCTATCACTCAAAATATCCTTTTAGCTACTGAGCAATCACGTCTTAAGCTAGCAGCCACCAACTTGGAAATGGCTACTACATGCTGGATTGGCGCTAAAGTAGAACAGGACGGGGCCATAACCATTCCGGCTCGACTGCTCATTGACTTCGTTAATTCCTTACCCAACGATTTAATTGAAATCACCCTGCCCACTAACAGCCACACCTTGGAGCTTAAAAGCGGTCGCTTTCAAGCCCATATCAATGGTATTGATGCCGAGGATTTCCCACCTATCCCAAAGATAAGCGATGGTATGACCACCAATATTGAAGCAGCCGCTCTGAGAGAAGGAATCACACAGGTTGTCTTTGCTGCCGCAACCGAAGAATCTCGCCCGGTGTTAACCGGGATTAACGCTGAATTTGAAGGTGAACAGCTTGATCTGGCAGCTGCTGATGGCTTCAGGTTAGCTGTCCACAAAATGACTCTTGTCGCACCAGTCGACCAGAAAACCACGGTAATCATTCCAGCAAGAAGCCTCAACGAACTAAATCGTCTTCTTGGTGACCAAGAAGAACCAGTGGAAATCATCACAAATCAGCAAAAAAGCCAGATTCTCTTCCGCCTCAAAAACGCCGAATTAGTCTCCCAGCTTATTCAAGGTTCCTTCCCAAATTATTCTCAGGTTATTCCTCAGAGCTATAGCACGAGGGCGGTAGTAGACATCAACGAATTTCTACGGGTTATCAAAATGTCTTCCATATTCGCCCGCGATGCCAGCGGCATTGTCCGTTTGGTCATCACCCCAGGTGCTGAGCTCACCCCGGGTAAAATAACCGCTTCTGCTCAGGCTGAGGAAATCGGCGGCAATGTTAGCGAAATTGATGCCCTTGCCGATGGAGAAGAGGCTAAAATCGCCTTCAACGTTAAATATCTCTCCGATGTACTAAGTGTTCTTCATCAAGCTCAAGTTGCCCTAGAAGTCACCACCCCATCAAGCCCCGGGGTCATCCGCCCCATAGGTGTAGACAACTATGTTCACGTAATCATGCCGATGTTTGTTCAGTGGTAGAGAAACTAATCCCAAAGAGGATAGAGGCCAAAGCTGCCAAATTCCAGCCACAGCTTGAAATAATGCCTCATCAGGATTTGCTGCCCAAAATCCCCACAAAGTGACATCGTTTGTTTTGTCTCCCTGAGTCTTTAAACTCTCAAATGAAGTGAAGGGGAAGGAGTCTAGACCCCTCGCTTTGTCGGAAATGACAGGCAAGTCTTACTCAACAATCGCCTAATTAAGACGTGACAGGAATATTTTATTTGGTATATACATCGGACTGCGACGTATTGAGCAACAAGGCTAAGGAGGCCAATATGAGCAAAGTGGCTGTTATGACTGACACTATCGCTTCAGTTCCACAAGAAAAAGCTAAGGAGTATGGCATCAAAGTAATTCCGTTTCATGTCGTCATGGATGGCAAAAGTTATCTTGAAACAACGATAGATAAAAACCAGTTTTATACTCGGCTTAAGCAAAAGGAAAACCTGCCTACAACCTCAGCCCCTTCCATAGGAGAATTCTTGGAAGCTTACCAAGAGTTAAGCCGAAGAGCAGAAGCCATCTTGCATATCTCTATGACCTCAAGTTTTACTATGGCATATGGCACAGCGATAGAGGCTAAGGAAATAGCTCAGGAAAAGCTACCGAAAACAGCAATTGAAGTCGTTGATTCCAAAACTGTTGAGAGTTCTGAACTATTGATCGTCCTTGAGGCAGCAAGGGCAGCAAGACAGGGCAAGAACTTCAATGAGATAATTCAAATCGTTAACAACATGATACCACGAATAAATCAACTTTCAACGCGAGACACTCTTTTCTATTTGGACAGATTGGGTAGAATATTCGAGGCCAAATCCTGGGCAGAAGCGGAATCAAAAACCAGCTTCAGAGCTATTGTGGAAATTAATGCCTCCACAGGAGGGGTGACAAAACCTGTAGCCAGAGCCAAAACCAAAACGCAGATAATGGAGAAGATGGTTGACATAGCTAAAGAAAGGATAGGAAATAAGAAACTCCATGCCGCCATAGTCCATACTAATGTCCTCGAAGAAGCTGAGCGATTGAAGCAAATGCTTCTCTCCCAATGCCACTGTGATGAGCTTTATATCAACGAAGCTGCGCCAGTAGCAGCGGTTCATAATGGACAGGGCCTTATCGAGTTTGGATTCTATGTCAGTGATTAATTAGGTTAGATTCCCGACTAATACTATAATGCTATAAGGAGGTTAACATGAGCAAGGTAGCCATAATAACTGATTCAGTTTCCCTTTTGACACCAGAAATAGCAGAAACTTATGGTATTACAGTAGTATCAACCCATATTACGATGGATGGCAAAGATTATCTGGACATAGATATGAACCTAAGTGAGTTTTATGCTCAATTACCTCAATTAAGGGAGGCAGAAAAATTCCCCACAACCTCATCTCCCTCTATATCAGACTATCTGGAGATTTATCGAGAGCTAGCCAAGAAGGTAAAGTCCATTTTGTGTGTAACTTATAGCCCAAGATTAGGCATGGCATATAATGCAGCAACGCAAGCTAAAGAGATGCTCCGAGGTGAGTTGGATAAAGTCACCATTGAAATAATTAATAGTGGCACCTGTTGTGGAGCTCAAATGCTCATTGCTCTGGAAGCAGCAAAAGCCACTGCCAAGGGAAAGAGACTTGCTGAAATAACCGAGATGGCTAATAACATGGTAACGCAAGTAAGACAGATCTACATAGTCGAAGACCTTTATTACCTGGCAAAGGGAGGCAGAATAGGCAAAGCTCGCCACTGGGCTAGTTCTACAATCTCCACGAAGTCGCTCTTAGGACTAGATGCTTCCACCGGAGGAGTGATAGTACCATTGACAAGAGCTAAAACTAAAACCAAGCTGATGGAAAAGATGCTGGGGATAGTGAAGGAGAGAAGCGGAAATAAAAAGCTGCACGCTATAATAAATCACGCTAATGTGCCTGATGAGGCAGAGGAACTAAAGAAAAGACTTTTATCCCGCTTCGATTGTGCCGAGCTTTACATCACTCCAGTCTTGCCACTGCTAGCAATTCACAACGGGCCGGGGTGTATCTGGCTCGCATGGTATGGTGGGGACTAAAGCATGAGACAACTAAGATTTCGCTCCCTTCTGCAAGCCCAGCCACCCAAAACCTATATTGCTAACCAAGCCTTAGATGGATTTATTGAATCTTTTAGAGGTCTTATCCCAGCTTCAATGTGATGAACTTTATGTTAATGAAGCCTCAACACCAACCGCAGTGCATAACGGAGAGGGACTTATCGAGTTTGGATTCTACAGTAGTGATTGATTAAGTCGCTGCCCCCACCCCATGGCACAAAACGCCCGCTCCTAAATAGAAAGGTATAACACGAGGTTAATCCACTAATACAGAGCTAAAATTGGGTGCTACTATATTTTCTTAGCAACCTTACGGAAGTGGAATCCATAGACGGTAAGAGTTATGAATAAAGGAAAAAACCGGGGTTTTTTGAGCAAGGTTGAACCAAAAAGCCTCCAGTAATATCTCCTTCCCTTTTCTTTGACACCCAAAAACCACATGGATTTAACAACCGCTCTAATCTGGTAAAAGTGGAGTTTGCCCTTCCTCACTCTTCGAGGTTTATATTCTCTTAGAAATGTTTTAATCCGCTCGTAATGCTGCCTAGATGAATAGATTGTCTTTACGATATTCTTATAGCCATTGATAAGAGTTTCATAGTCCATCTTAGGGATGAAGTTGATTGTACCATCTGTATTGTCGCCAGAACCGCCCGGCAATAAACGCTTTTCCTTTTTCAGTCGTTGGTATAGTCTTGTGCCAGGCGGAGCATTTAGCAAACCAACCATTGCAGTAACGATTCCACTCCTCTGAATGAAATTGATTTGACTTTTAAAAATTGAAGGTGGATCGCTGTCAAAGCCAACAATAAACCCCCCTTGTACCTGTAGCCCATAGTTTTGAATCTTCTTAACTGAAGCTATCAAATCACGATTCACATTTTGAAACTTGCTACATTCAACTAGGCTCTCCTCATTTGGAGTTTCAATGCCAACAAATACTGTGTCAAACCCTGCTTTGGTCATCAATTGCATTAGCTCTTCATCGTCAGCAAGATTTATAGATGCCTCCGTAGAAAACCAAAAGGGGTATTTTCTCCCCTGAGACCATCTAATCAGCGCTGGTAGCGTTTCTGCCTTTAACTTCCTCTTGTTTCCGATAAAATTATCATCAACAATAAATACGCCATCCCGCCATCCTTGACAATATAATGCCTCAAGTTCAGCTACTAGCTGGTGTTTATCCTTTGTCCGTGGTCTGTGCCCGTCCAAGATGATAATATCACAAAATTCACAATTGAAAGGACAGCCTCGAGAATACTGAACACTCATTGAAGCATATTTTTTCATGTCAATAAGCTCCCAAAGTGGGATAGGTGTTTTTGTTATATCAGGGTGCTCGTTAGAGGTGTAAATATGTTGAGCACGTCCCTTCTGTAAGTCTTCTAAGAATAGAGGAAGAGTAGCTTCGGCCTCACCAAGCACAAAATGGTCTACATCACTAAGATCAACCTGTTCATATAGCGCAAATTGTTTATATGCCGTGGTAAAAAGAGGACCACCGACAACTACTCTTGTATTGAATTTCCTACATCTGGCAATAACTTCCTTCACCGATTCTTTTTGCACAACCATAGCACTGATAAATACATAATCAGCCCATTTAATGTTTTCCTCGGTTAAGGTTGTTGTGTTCATATCTACAAGCTTTTTCTGCCACTCATTAGGAAGCATGGCAGCTACAGTTAGTAATCCCAAAGGAGGGAAAGCCGCCTTTTTTGAAATGAATCTTAAAGCGTACTTAAAACTCCAGAAGGCATCTGGATATTGTGGATAAACAAGAAGTATTTTCAAATTATGCTCTCTTCATGATTAAGAACCAGATGTATAAAGCTAAGCAAGCAATGCTAGCAAATAGGTTCACCATTGTCAATATCTGCTTGGAAGTCAAATAACCAAAGTCAGACATTACTAGTCTCAACGCTCTAGTTCAAGCCAATTCTAGATTTGCATCCCCCCTTTGAGTCGCTGTCTATCAATTTTTCCTGAGCCAGTCTTAGGTATGCTACCCACAAACTCAAATTTCTTGGGCAACTTAAAGTCAGCTAGGTTCTGACAACAAAAACTGGCTAATTCCTCTGCGGTAGCACCTTGCCTTTCCTTAAGTACTATAAATGCTATGGGAATCTGCCCACCTCGTACATCTTTAACTCCTACATAGGCTGCTTCAGCCACACCAGGATGCCTCAAAAGCACCTCCTCAACCTCCCAGGGAGAAATTTTAAGTCCCGATGAGGTCACTATTATGAAAGATTTCTTTTCCACATACTCAAGGTAACCATCTTCATCCATCCTGACCAAATCACCGGTGTGAAACCAGCCATCTTTAAGGACCTGCGCGGTGAGCTCAGGCGCCTTATAGTATTCTTTCATCACCCAGGGGACTTTGAAGACAGCCTCCCCTATCTCGCCTTGCGTAACTTCCTTACCACCATCATCTATTACCTTGAGGTCACAAATAGGCTTGCCAACTGTCCCCAGTTTGTGGTTAGCAAGAGTGCTCATAGAAACAACTGAAAGCTCCGAAAGACCATATGTCTCACAGAGAGTTAAATTGAACTTATCCTCCAGCATCCTCATAAGGCGAGGAGAAGACTTCGCCCCAGCGGTAGAGGCCACCCTCAAGGAACTAAGGTCATAGCTCTTAATGATCTCATCCCGCAACATAGCCAAAGCATTATGCATTGCCGGAACCCCAAAAAGTATGCTTCCTCTCTCCCTCTCTATAGCTTCTAAAGCAGCTCTAGGGGTGAAATGAGGGATGATTACCACAGTGGATCCCTTTATAAGGGAACCAAAAAGAACCTCGCTCAATCCAAAAAGATAGAAGAAAGAAACCGTATCTATAACTACATCTTCTCTGCCTCGCCTTATACCGGCAGAAACTATATCAGGAGTCCCCAAAAGGGAAGCATGGGTATACACCACACCCTTTTGTTTGCCTAACACGCCAGAGGTATATATGATAGTAGCTTTATCCTCATCATCTATATCAACATCAGGCGATGCAGCAGAACTACCAGCTACCATTGTTTTATAAGAGTCTCCCTCAACTTCTAGAACCTGCCTTAGCAAGGGAATGCTAGGCAAAACAGCAGAGAGCATCTGGGAGAATTTGTTCTCAGTTAGGAGGATCTTAGCATCGGAGTCACGCAATAAAGAATCGAGCTCAGGTGCTTTGAGCATAGAACTCAGAAGTACGGCTACGCCACCAGCCTTAATAACCCCGAAATAATTGATGACCCATTCAGGGCTATGAGACATTAAAATAGCCACATGGTCACCCTTCTCTATCCCCAACCCTATAAGGGTGTTGGCTGTCTTGTTAGAAGCTTCCTCCAATTCTCCATAAGTAATCCTTTGAGAACCAAGGACAATAACTTCCTTTTGCGACACTTCACTAGCAGTTTTCTCTAACATCTGTTTAATATTCATCCTTCTATTTGCACGAGACTAGAGCCTCACGCTACCTCCAAGAGATATTTGCCAAAAGTATACCACTCGTGTCAATACTTGACAGGCAGTATTGACACGCTGTTTCCAAGTATATAATATATCGCAATACAATATATTATTCTCCAACAGCAGGAAAGGGTAACTATTGCAAATCTCCTATAACTCGTGCTAATATCGACAACCAAGTGAAATAATATGCGTTTATTAGCACCAACGAATTGGGATGAGGCCCTGATAGCGCCGTTAAGCAAGATGGGGGCAGATATCCAGATATATGGTGTTTTGCCCACAACAATGGTAGGTAGTGGTGGATCAGGACCCAATATCCCTAAAATGACAAGAGAGCAAGCGGAAGAGTATATCAAGGTAGCTCATTCTGCAGGCTTAACCTTTGATTACCTCCTGAACGCCCCATGTATGAACAACATGGAATGGGATGAGAATACCCATCGAGAATTGTTAAAACATCTGGAGTGGTTCAGTAGCGCTGGAGTAGATAACGTTACGGTAGCTATCCCATACCTGCTAGAGCTGATAAAAAAGCAGTTCCCCCACCTTAATGTGAGAGTGTCAACTATAGCCAAGGTGAATAGTGTGGCTAGGGCCCAATTGTTTGAATCATTAGGCGCTGATTCCATTACCCTGGACGCCCATATAAATCGAGATTTTAAACTACTCAAGGCTATTAAAAGCGCCGTAAAGTGTGAACTCAGCGTACTAATGAACAATCTCTGCCTATACCAGTGCCCCTATGAATACTATCACTACAATACCCTGGGGCACTCTAGTCAAAGCTACAATCTGCTTAACGGCTTCCCTATGGATTATTGCGTGCTTCGTTGTACCATAGACAGACTCTGTGATACCTCCCAAATTATCAAAGCCCGCTGGATAAGACCTGAGGACATACATGTTTATGAAGAAATAGGCATTGATGTCTTTAAAATCAGTGGCAGATCAATGCCCACCGAGTCGATCTTAAACGCTGCCGCGGCATACTCATCACGCCAATATCAAGGGAACCTATACGATATCTTAAACGCTCTTGATCCCACAATTAGATGTGCCAGCACTGCTCTATCCAACATACAAATCACCCAGATAGGCTCGCCGCCCAAGGTCTACATTGATAACCAGGCTTTAGATGGTTTTATCGATTTCTTCAAGAAACAGGATTGCTTATCCGGATGTGCTCATTGCGATTATTGCCAAAAAATAACTGACAAAGTGGTAAGACTTGATCGCCGTGAAGTAGATGAATATGTATCTGGGCTCAAAAATTTCCTGAATGACCTAACCAGCAGCAGGATATTCCATCCGGTATCTACACGGCGATGAGTGGCTCTATCAAACAAGGCTTGGCAAGTGTGCGTCTTAAATTTTTAGCTCCAAGATGGGAAAATAATACTCATAATGGGGTTTACGAGGCTTTAATTCTACAGCAGCGAATGGTCAAGTAGATACGCCACCATCTATGGTAATGACCTGCCCTGTAATATAGCTAGCTCTATCACTAGCTAAGAAAGCCACTAGCTCAGCCACCTCTTCTGGCTCGCCAAAGCGCTGCAGCAATGCCATCGATAGAATAGATTTCTTTATCTCTTCAGGCAGTCTTTCCGTCATCTTAGTCTTGATGAAACCTGGTGCCACTGCATTTGCGGTTATATTCCGCGAGCCTACCTCCCGAGCTACACTCTTGGTAAAGGCAATCAACCCGCCCTTAGATGCGGCATAATTAGTTTGCCCGGCATTGCCTATCAATCCAGCAATGGAGGCAATGTTAATAATGCGCCCCCACCCCCGCCTTATCATAGACCTCAAGGCAAACTTAGTGCACAAATAGGCCCCTCGTAAATTGGTATCTACTACATCATCCCAGGCTTCGTCAGACATCCGCAACAACAAATTATCCCTGGTAATGCCAGCATTATTTACCAAAATATCAATCTTGCCCCATTTGTCAGTCACTTGTTGCACCATAGCTTTCACTGCATCACCATCCCGAACATCAGCTTCAACTGGCATAGCTTCCCCACCCTGGCGGATTATAGCTTCCACTACACTATCAGCATCAGACTTATTATCAGCCTCAATTCCGACGTAATTGATCGCCACCTTGGAACCAAGGCTGGAAAGCTTCAAGGCAATGGCTCTACCCATACCTCGAGAGGCGCCAGTTACCAGAGATACTTTGCCTTCTAGTTCCATCTAAAATCAAAAATCAAAGATAAAAAGTCAAAATTACAATTCAAAACTCAAAATTTTTTACCTTTGCTTTGTTTTTTTCATTTTTCATTTTAATCTTCTATTTAGCTTTGCTCACTAAACCTTTTCAATACCAAACAGCAATTTTCCCCGCCAAGACCAAAGCTATTCGTTAAACAAACATTCACTTGTGCCCGGCGGGCTACATTGGGAACGTAATCCAAGTCGCACTCCGGGTCAGGTGTTTCATAATTTATGGTGGGATGGATAACCCCTCTATTCATAATTAATATAGAAGCAATAGTTTCGATAGCACCGGCAGCCGTTACTATATGACCGATCATGGACTTGGTGGAACTTACCGGGACTTTATAAGCGTAGTCTCCAAGAGCTATCTTAATGGCTTTAGTTTCATTGGGATCGTTTAACCTGGTGCTAGTGCCATGGGCATTGATATAATCAACCTCTTCCGGTTTTACCCCGGCATTTTGCAGAGCGGTCTTCATAGCGTAAGCCTCCGCTTCAGGGGCTGGAGCAGTGGCATCATGAGCATCAAAAGACCAACCGACACCAGCTACTTCAGCCAGGATTGGTGCCTCCCTCTTTTTGGCATGTTCATAGCTTTCCAAAACAACTAGCCCTGCTCCCTCACCATAAATAAAGCCACTGCGATTAAGGTCAAAGGGACGGCAAGCCTTGGCTGGGTCTGGCTCACGAGAAAGAGCTCCCACAATATCAATGCCAGCCATAGAAACAGGGTCTAAACTGGAATCAGCCCCTCCAGCTATCATTACATCAGCATAGCCCAAGCGAATGAAATTTAGGGCCGTTCCTATAGCATCAGCTCCAGTAGCACAAAGGCTATTCACACTAGAATTAGGCCCTCTAGCTCCCAGCAACATCCCTATCTGCATTGAGGCTGCGCTGGGACCTGATTTGGCGATAAAGAGAGGGTCAGCTCTTCTCGGTCCACGCTTATTAATCAACTCACTTTGCCTGACAATATAGCTACTTTCTACCATACAGCCAGTACTAACACCTACCCGCTCAGGATGTTCTTTAGTCATATCTAATTCGGCTGACTTTATTGCTTCCTTAGCCGCAGCAACAGCAAATTGAACCGCTCTAGTAGAGCGATCAATCGCCTTTAGGTCCATGTATTTCGTGGGGTCAAAATTCTTTACCTCAGCACCTACCTTCACATAGAAGTTGCTAGTGTCAAAGCGGGTAATAGGACCGATTCCCGATTTCCCGGCAACTAATCCTTGCCAAAATTCCTCTACATTCAAGCCTAGAGGATTAACAGTGCCCATTCCAGTAACCACAACTCGTGGCATGCTCATCGTCTTTCCTCCTTTTCCGCAGTAATGAACGGCGCCACAGATGTACCTCCATCAACAACAACTGTTTGTCCTCTTATCATAAAAGCTTCTTCACTGCATAGAAAAGCCACCACGTTGGCCACATCCTCAGGAATGACCATCCTTCCCGCTGGGGTTGCTTGACGAATATCCTTCATCAGCCCCTCTCTAATGTAGAACTTCAGTGCCTCCGTCTCCACAGCAGAGGCAGCCACGGCATTAACACAGATGCCTTCAGGAGCCAGCTCTATCGCCAGGTAACGAGTTAAGGCCTCCAATGCAGCCTTAGATATTCCTACAACGGCGTAGCTAGGTAACACGAAGGAGGAACCCAAGCTGGTGATGCTGACCATTTTACCACCCCTTCCCTCCATCAGCTTAGCTGCCCTTTGGGCACAGAGCAAAAAAGCTCTGGCATTGATGTTCATAGTCCAATCCCAAGCCTTGATATCAACATCCAGGACTGAGCGACCTACGCCTGAAGCAGCGTTATTAATCAAAATATCCAGATGACCAAACTTAGTGGCAATCGTGTCAAACATTTCATCGAGCTTCGCTGGGTCTCCCACATTAGCTCTGATGACCTCAGCTTTCACTCCCAGGGCTACAATATCTTTGGCTGTCTTTTCGGCAGCCTCGCGGCGGCGAAAGAAATTGACAATAATATCACTGCCTTGCGAGGCAAGCTTTAGAGCAATGGCTCTGCCAATACCCCGTCCACTGCCGGTGACCAAAGTTAGTTTGCCTTTAAGAGGCATGGCTAAACTTTCTCCTTTTCTGCCACACGTCTTTCCACATAATCAACAAAATCGCCGAAGTTCTGAAATTTCTGGGCCTCCTCATCAGGGATCTCAATATCAAATTTATCCTCCACCGCTACCATCGCCTGCACTATATCCAAGGAATCTGCCTTTATATCCTTACGTAAAGAGCCCTCCCGCGTAAGGACGCTCTTATCAACATGAACAATCTGGGCCACTATTTCCTTCATTTCCTCTTCAACAGACATTTGCACCTCCTTTATAACTTGCCTTCTTTTTGGAATTTTGCCAATTCCGACTTTAAGCAGCCAACGATATCAGCCTCTACAGCTTTCCTGGCACTTGCTATAGCACAAGCTATATGTGGGGCTCGGCTAGCTCCATGCGATATTCGGACAACGCCATTAACACCCCATAGAATACCGCCACCTTTCTCCTCACCCTCATAAGACATTTTAGTTACCGGGAATAACCTATTAAACAATAACTTAGCTATGCCGCTCAACGGGGGATATTTCTTCAGTTTCCGCTTCATGTAATTTACGGCATGGTCTCCCAAGCTTTCATAGAATTTCAAAATTACATTGCCCACAAATCCGTCACAGACTATCACATTGGCCTTCCCACTGAATATATCACTGCCCTCTATATTACCAATAAAATTCAAGCCGCTGTCTTTAAGGAGGGGATAAGCCTCACGAACTGCCTCATTTCCTTTACCCACCTCAGTACCAGTGCTTAACAAGCCCACTGTGGGATTAGCAATATTGAGAAACTTTTTGGCAAAGACAGAACCAGCAATGGCAAAAGACAAAAATTGATGTGGCTTACAATCTACATTAGCTCCAAAATCCACTAATACTGTGTTAGGAGCAAAGCTGCCAAGAGTACCAGCGATTGCCGGGCGCTCCACCCCCTCCACCATGCCCAGATACTGGATAGCGCTAACAGCCACTGCTCCTGAAGAACCAGCACCAACCACTGCATCTGCCTTTCCTGCTTTTACCAGCTTTGTAGCCACAGCTATAGAACAATTGGGCTTGTGACGAACTGCTAAGGCAGGTGACTCGCCTTCCTTTATAACATCACTTGCCTGAACGCAACGGATAGGCAAACTAGCAGAAGAATTACACTTGGCTACCTCTTTTTCCAATATGTCTACCTGGCCAACTAAGGCAATTTCTACATCGCCTTTCTGAGCGGCAAGAACTGCCCCCTTGATTATCTCCTCAGGAGCATAATCACCACCCATAGCATCAACTGCTATTCTTACTTTCTTACTAACCTCAGGCATAAGTTATCTCTTGCTGCTAGGAAGCTTAACCACTGCCCCACCTACAACTATTATCTCATCCTTTTGATTACAGCATTCAAGCCTACAATTGGCATATGATATACCATTCTTATACTCAATGGAATCAATTTTTCCACTGACAGTCACAGTATCGCCAGGGCGCGCTGGTGTTTTAAACCTCGCAGAAAGCCTGCCTCCTGAAAGCCAACTTTGGCCAAAAGCCAGCGCCATCATCTCTGACACATAAGCCAAAATAAGCATGCCATGGGCAATGGTGCCGCCCAGAGGTGTTCCAGCAGCAAAAGACTCATCCACATGAATAGGATTAAAATCCCCAGAAGCCTCAGCATAGAGGTTAATCTTCTCCTGAGTAATGTGTTTCACCACTTGGGGGAGAGATTTACCTTCGCAAATTTCACTCAGCATTTGCCCCCTTAGACTGGCAACACAATAGTTGCCTTTCCCGATTGCACCCTTTCTCTACTTTGGTCCAAAACATTAAGTTCCAATACTAACATATGCATGGTAGCACGAGCTAGCTTCCGCGCTACTTTTGCCTGACAATTTATTGTGGCGCCAATAGGTACTAATTTGAAAAACTCGAACTCCTGGGAAGCGTGTATGGTACCCGGGGGTAATGAAAGTGACCCTGCCATAGCAGCCATAGTATATGCTCCTATAGCTAGAGGAGGGACAAATCCTCCAAAAACTTTTAATTCATCCGCACAATCCACTGCTTCTAGATACTTGGAGATAAGTGAGGCGCTTAATTCATAGCTAGCTGGAGGGAACTCATAGCCAGGGATTAATTCCTCATAACTTATCATGGCCTTGTTTCTCACTTTCTCTGACACCCAGCAGACTCCCCTTAGCCATCATGGCAAATGCATCAGCTTACTAGGCACAACTTAGGAATATAATATAGTTACATCCATGTCCGTGCTTGTCAATATCTATCAGTATTATTAAGGCTGAGATCTTAATATAAGCAATTATGACCATCCACGCAATCCAGCCATCTGAGAAGCGCTTAGGATGCGGAATGACTGACCTAGTTCAGCTAGATGGGTGATACCTAGGTAGTTCTTATGCCATTGTGAGAATAAGGCGGGGATGAACCCCGCCACTACGGTTACATTTCGTAGGGTCGGGGACAAGCCCCGACCGGGATATGGTGGTGTGGCAACCTTTGCGGGAATTCCTCTCATGTAATGATTTTTTCTTCCTTACAAGAGAGGATAGGTGAGGATGAATCCCCCCTCCCTTTATCTCCCTCCCTCCAGGGGAGGGAGAATCAAAATAGA